>JBBSKK010000016.1:0-17206 GCA_038256395.1 Cytophagales bacterium
AACACGCTCGCTAGTAGGAGCGGCGTACCTAATGGTGCTTTCATGTGAGTGTGCGCGGTTATTCATCGTGAGGGGAAATAAGGAACCCACAAAGCTAGGATTGAAAATCAATACCATAGCGACCGTCTAATAAAGTTTAGGTTTCCTGCCACCAAACCTTCACCCTAATCTAACTGTCGTATTGACCCTGTCACCCAACGCACGTGCAAAAGGTCTTTTGGATAAAAAAAGAAAAAATCTTTTTCAAAGCTTATTTCTTCAACGAAGACAACAGCTTTTCCGCCGCCCGCAGGTCGTAATCGGCGTTTTTCTTCTTTTCATTCACCAGTTTCTCGACCATCGGATAAGCCGGGCGGGCGTCGGGGCCAAGCTGCTCCAAAATGTTCAAAGCCTGCACACGGGCCATTTGGATATTGCTCCCCAAAGCCTCCGCCAGAGTTTGTACCGCCTTGTCTTTTTCGCCCAAATGGGTCAGGGCTTCGGCGGCGGCGATGCGGACGCTCACTTCCTTGTCTTTGAGCAAAGCCATCAGGTCGTACTTGGCGGGCGTGGCGTGGTGGCCCAAGATGGTGCAGCCCGTAGCGGCCCAGTAGCGAACGGCAGCGTCTTTGTCGGCCAGCAGCTTCATGATTTTGGTAAGATTTTCCGGGTCGCCTTCGGAAGCCAATTCCGCCGCTCCCACGACTTCTCTGACATCGTAATGTCCGCTGCGGGCGTAGTCGTAGAGCGGAATAATGTTGGAAATTTCCTCCATCATCGCTTCGGGCAGGAAGCCCACGTCCTTGATTTCGATGGCGTAGTCGTGGTTGGCCTTGCGCATTCGTTCCAGCACGGCCTGGTACTTTGGGTCGTCCGCCAAGTTGTCGACGTTGTGCGGGTCGGCCTCCACGTCGAAGAGTTCTTCCACGGGCTTGGTTTCCCAGAACTTCCGCTGCACTTCATTTAATGTGCCGGCTTTGTAAGCCGCCTCCCAGGATTTCATTGAGGGCGCGCGCCAGAGATACTCGATATACTGGCCGTAAATCTTGTGCGGCATATAGTTGCGGGTGTAGCGGTACTTCTTGTCGCGCAGCCCGCGCACCAGATCCATGCGCTCGTCCATGCGGCCCCGGAAGGCGTGGGCGTATTCGCGCGGGGCGGCGGCCTGCTCACCCAAAAATGCCTTGCCCTGCATGTAGTCAGGAATATCGGCACCAGCCAAACTCAGCAGGGTAGGGGCGAAGTCAAGGAAGCTGACGATGCGGTCGGTTCTGGTGCCAGGTTTTCCCGGCGCGAGGTGGGCGTATTTCTTGGGGAAGCGAATCACCAGCGGAATGTGCAGCCCCGACTCGTACATGAACCGCTTGCTGCGGCCCAGCACGCCACCGTGGTCACTGTAATAGAAGACGATGGTGTTTTCGGCTTCGCCGGATTTTTCCAAATCGGCCAGCACCTTACCCACGAAGGTATCCATGTCCTCGACCTTGTCGTAATATTGCGCCCAGTCGTGCCGCATTTCGGGCGTGTCGGGGTGGTAGGGTGGCAGCGTCACATCGGCGGGCTTGTGGCGGAGTTCGCTGATTGGGGTGGATTTGTGGATCGAACTTTCGTGCGAGATCGTGGTGTTGAAAATAGCAAAAAACGGCTGCCCCGGCTTGCGCTTCTTATAGGTGGCATCGTTGCTCGACTCATCCCAGGCACCTTCCTGATCCTCAGCGACATTGTAATCTTTCTTGACATTGTTGCTGGTGTAGTACCCCGCTTCCTTCAAATATTTCGGATAAAACTTGACGAAAGCCGGGATCGAGTACTCACTCCGCATATTCTCCGTCCCGATGGAAGGCGGGTACATGCCCGTAATCAAAGTCGAGCGCGAAGGCGCACACACGGGCGCGGTGGCAAAGGCATTGGTATAAAGTACCCCCTCCTTCGCCAGCTTGTCGATATTAGGCGTCGTCGCAAACGCATCCCCATAAGCCCCAATAAAAGGGCTATTGTCCTCACTCACAATCCAAAGAATGTTGGGCCGTTCGGTGCTTTGCGCTATTCCAAAAATGGAATTCCCCACAAGAAATATTCCGAACAATAGACCCCTGAAACGGCCAAGCAGCCCTGTCACTGACTTTAAACTCATAAACTTTAAACTTTAAAAAGGTCCTTTCGCCTCCACCCGCGCCGCGTCCTTCGCTGCGCCGGGCATTTCACCCCGCAGGCTTTGTTTCTGGGACTCGATTGGCTTGCCCGTTTCGCGATGGTACCAGTCGGGCGTCAGGGTTTCGGGGACGGTGTCGCCCGTTTCGTCCTGCCATTGTTGAAGCACTCTACGCAGCTTTTCTACTTCTGAGGCGTAGGCGGGATCATCGATTAAGTTTTTTTCCTGGATAAAATCCTTACGCACGTCAAAAAATTCTTCCTTCGGGCGCGGCGTTCGGAAAATATCCTCCTGAATGGGCGTCAGTTTCCCTTTTTCATGCGCTGCCTTCAAATCCAGGGCCGAAGGGCTTTGGTTCGCATCGATTGGGCCTTCGTTGGTCAGTTCGGGCCGTTTGTTGATGACGTAGAGGAAATCTTTGGTACGCACGGCTCGCTCGTAGGCTTCGTAGTCGTGCCAGTTATGTTCCGAGAAAACGTAATTCCTGAATTCCTGCTTAGAGTTTTTGAACAAATCGAAAAAACTTACGCCTTGTGCCGTTTTCGACGGCCCGGCTTGGGCGGTTTGCAGCAAGGTAGGCCCAATATCGACGCTGCTGACCATACTTTCGCAGACCGACCCCTTTTTCTGGATGCCCTTCGGCCATTTGACTACGAAAGGCGTCCGCATCCCGGTGTCATAAACGCGCGTCTTGCTGCCGGAGAACGGGCGGCCATTGTCGGCCATAAAAATAATAAGGGTATTGTCCGCGATGCCCTGCCGTTCCAGTTCCCGCTGCAACTCGCCGAGGTAGCGGTCTATGCGGCCAATCTCGTTATAGTAGGCGGCCAGGTCGGTACGTGTGTCGGGCGTGTCCAGCAGCGGCGGCGGAATGGTGACGTCCTTGTTGGGGTCGTGCGGCTGCGGGAAGCTATCCACCGCCGACCAGGGCCGGTGGGCGTCGAAGGGGGCAAACCAGAAGAAAAAGGGCTGGTCTTTGGGCCGGTTTTGCAGGATTTCGACCCATTTTTTCTCCCCGCCTTCCCCTACCTCCTTCCGGTCGTTGACCATCAAATCATAAGCCCGCCGGGTGTTTGGCCCTTCGTGAAACTTGCCGGAATGGGCGGTGTAGTAGCCGCTTTTTTTCATCAACTCCGGGAAATATTCCAGGTGTTGGGGCAGCGGGGTATGGAGTTCCGCCGCCCCGGTATTGTGCGGGTAGCGGCCCGTGAGGATGCTCGTACGGCTGGGACTGCACGAACTGGCCGTGAGGTAGAAGTTGGTAAATTTCAGCCCTTCCCGCGCCATGCGGTCGATGTTCGGCGTACGAATTTTAGTATTCCCGTAACAGCCGATATCCTCGGCTGAAATATCGTCGCCGATGATGAAAACGATGTTGGGCCGCTCCGGCGTACCGGGGGCCGAGCCTCGGCGGGCAGCAGGCTGCCCAAAAGTATAGCGACCAAAACTGAACCCAAGTAAAAACAAGCTAAACAACAAGGTAAACCGCATAACTTTCAACTTTCAATTGTCAACTGTCCATTGTCAACTCAATATAAAACCCACGTATCCTTCCCCCCGCCTCCCTGCGAGGAATTGACCACCAGCGAGCCCTTGCGCAGCGCCACGCGCGTGAGGCCGCCAGGCATGACGTGGATGTCTTCGCCGTACAAAATGTAAGGACGCAAATCTACGTGCCGCCCCTCGGCGTGGTCTTGCATCATGCAGGGGACGCGCGAGAGCGAGATGGTGGGCTGAGCGATGTAGTTGCGGGGATTGTCGCGGATTTTCTGGCGGAAAATCTCGTGTTCTTCGGGCGTAGCCATCGGGCCAATCAACATCCCGTAGCCGCCCGCTTCGTTGGCTTCTTTCACCACCAGTTGCTCGATATTTTTCATCACGTAATCGAAATCTTCCGGCTCGCGGCAGATGTAGGTTTTCACGTTAGGGATAATCGCCTCTTCGTCGAGGTAGTACTCGATGATGCGCGGCACGTAGGCATAAATCACCTTGTCGTCGGCCACGCCCGTGCCGGGGGCGTTGGCCAGGGCCACGCGGCCCTGCTTGAACACCTCGAAAATGCCCGGTACGCCCAATAAGGAATCGGGATTGAAAACTTTGGGGTCGAGAAAAGTATCGTCGAGGCGGCGGTAGATGACGTCCACGATCTCGAAGCCCTTTGTGGTGCGCATCTTGACGAAGCCATCCGATACCACCAAATCGCGGGCATCCACCAACTCGACGCCCATTTGCTGGGCGAGGTACGAATGCTCGAAGTAGGCCGAGTTGTAAATGCCGGGCGTCAGCACCACCACGTTGGGGTTAGGCCGTTCGCTGAGGTGCTGTAGCATATGGTGCAGGCGAGTGGCGTAATCGGATACGGGGCGCACGCCTGTCCGGGCCAGCACGTCGGGGAAAAGCTGCTTGGAAAGCTCCCGGTTTTCCAGCATATAGGACACGCCTGACGGACAACGTAGGTTGTCTTCCAGCACCATGAAGGTTCCGTCGTCGCCCCGGATGAGATCGGTGCCGGTGATGTGGCACCAGATACCCCTGGGCGGCGTGATGCCCCGGCAGGCTTCCAGGTAGCACTTGCTGGACTCGATCAGGTCGCGCGGCACGACGCCGTCGTTCAGGATATTCTGGTCGTTATAAACATCGTGGATGAACATGTTCAGGGCCTTGATGCGCTGCTTGAGGCCCCGTTCCACTTCGCCCCATTCCTGGCCCGTCAGCACACGCGGAATAATGTCGATGGGCATGGTGCGCTCGGTGCCCTCCCCCTCGGAATAGACGTTGAAGGTGATGCCCATCGAGAGCATAGAGCGCTCGGCGGTCTGCTGGCGGTTGAGGAGTTCCTGGCTGGTGAGGGTCTCAAATTTGGACTTCAGGTGTTCGTAGCCGGGCCGGGTCTGGCCTTCGGGTTGGAACATTTCGTCGTAAAAAGCTTCGGAATTATAATCGGCAAAGGAAAAATTCATGGGTTTCTGATTAAAGTCAGGTAGTTTGGTGCTTACTGCCGAACAATTTATGGCAGGCGATTGGTTTTACCAAATTATTGAAAATTTAAGGCTTTTATTACGATATTTAAGCCCTTTTCTGCGCTAATTGCTTTTCGTCCTCGTTTACTTCTTACCATGATTCGCCGGTTCCCCCTACTTTTCTGCTCGCTTGCCTTTGTCTCGTTGCACAGCCTCGACGCCCAGCATCTGCCCGGCGTGGCGATGGGCAACTATGCCGGTACCCAGGCCCTGTACCACAATCCGGCTTTCGTGGCCGACTCGCGGTACAGTGTTCACGTCAACCTGGTGGGGGCGCAGATGTACGTGGCCAATAACCACATTAAATATGCTGTACCCTACTCCTTCCTATCGTTCATAACCGGCACGGTGCCAAATAAATACCGCAACGAGCGGGGGGCTATCATCCTGCCCCGCGCGGATTTGGAACAAAAACTCAACGGAAGACCTAAACATTTGAACCTCGGCCTGGAAGGTAGGCTACCCTCGGTGATGGTTTCGCTTCTCGATGGCCGGTTTGGCATTGCCGCCACTTCCCGCGTTCGGGTTATGGGCAACCTCACGCAGGTCACCGAGCCGCTGGCGCGGGCGTTGCGGGGGCGCGGCAAGGGGGAAGACATCCAGAAGACACTATTTGAAAATCAATCGGGTAAGCTGCACCTCAACGGCGTGGGCGAGCTAGCCCTGACGCTGGGCGGCGTGCTGCTGGACAACGAAACGGATTTTTTCAAAGTGGGCGTAACCGCCAAGCGGTTGATTGGACTTTACAACACCCACATCATTATCGACGACGGGACGTTTGGCATTTATCCCGACGAAAATTATCAGTTCGAAAAAGAGCTGATCGACTTGCCCACGATCGACACGCAGTACGGCTATACCTCCGACGGTGCCTTCCAGGACTTCAAGCCTACTCCCGCCTGGCTGCTGGGAAATGCCCCCGCCGGCAGTGGCTGGGGTTTCGATGTGGGTATGGTCTATGAGTATCGCCCGAACGCCAACCGCCATTCCTACACCGACCGGGGCGTCCGCAAGCGGGACGGCAGCATTAACAAATACCTTTACCGCGTGTCGGTGGCGCTGACCGATGTCGGGGGCGTCCGCTTCAAAAACCCCGATTACGTCAGTCAGTTTCAGAGGGAGGCGACCAACCGAACTTTCCGCTTCGAGAATTTCCAGAAACTCGATGGCACGGCGGGCTTCTTCGGCGCCGTGAGCAAGTCGCTCGATACGGACACCAGTACGCTCACGACGTCTTTCCGATCGGTACTTCCTATGGCTTTGCAAACCAGCGTGGACTACCAGGTGCAGCCGAACGTCTATGTCAACGTCCTCTGGGTGCAGAACCTGATCGCTCCCGGTGCCTTTGGCATGAAGGGCGAGTCGGTGCTGGCCGTGACGCCCCGCTACGAACACCGCTGGTACGAGGTGTCGGTTCCAGTCTCGATCATGAACCGCTACGGCTCGTTTGGCGTGGGTTTGGCCGGGCGCGCGGGGCCGCTCTGGTTCGGTACCGACCATCTGCTAGGCCTACTTAATGTGGGCAAACCCAAAACCTTTAACCTCTACGCGGGCCTTTCGGCGGGGCTGTTCCGCCGTCCGCCTAAGTCGCCCAACGCCTGCTTCCTGCCCGATGGAGATTCTTTTTGGCAACGACTATTTCGCAAGAAATAGCAGGCCTTTATTCAGTGCGAGTTACGATCCGGCACAGGCGACTTATTCTTTCCTAAAAAGATTCAATCATAAAGTATTACTTTTTGTTATAATTTTGTGCAAAAAGTAAAACTTTATGATTGAAAGGCTGATTTTTCCAAAATTACTGGCGCACTTGTCCAAGTCGCAAGCTACTGTCATTACCGGCATGAGGCGCGTTGGCAAGACGACCGTCCTGCGTTTTCTGCTGGACAAAGTCGAACACGATAACAAACTCTACCTGGATTTTGAGAAGGTGGAGAATCGCCTGCTGTTCGATGAGAACAGTTATAACGCTGTGGAGGCCGGGCTGAGAGCGTTGGGCCTGGATTTGAGCCAACCCGCCGTGCTGGCTTTGGACGAAATCCAACTGGTGGCGCATTCGCCGAGCATTATCAAATACCTGCACGATACCTACGCGGTAAAGTTTATCCTGACGGGTTCGAGTTCTTATTATCTCAAAAACCATTTTACGGAAAGCCTGGCGGGTCGGAAGCGGATTTTTGAACTCTATCCCCTTTCTTTCAATGAATTCCTTTCGTTTCGGGGTTTTGAAAAATCGCGGTACGAGTCTTTCTCCCGGCAGCCATTTTCCGAATTCTTTTACCGCCTCTTTAAGCAGGAATACGAAACGTTCCTTCGCTTCGGCGGCTTTCCCGAGGTGGTGCTGGCCGAAACCGAAGAGGACAAGACCGAATTTTTGAAAGATATTATCAACGCCTACATCGAGTTGGACATCAAACTGCTATCTGATTTTCAGGTAAGTAACGACCTGTATCGCCTGTGCCAGTTGTTAGCCTCGCACACGGGCAGCCGCATCGACGCCAGCAAGTTGAGCAGCATTTCGGGCATCAGCCGGGTAAAGTTGACCGAATACCTCGACCTTTTCGAGTACACCTACTTCATTCACCGAATTCCCACTTTTACCAAAAACAAGGATAAGGAAATCTCTTCCCGACGCAAGATTTACCTGGCCGATAACGGCATTTTGCAAGTGCTGGCGCAGGTCAGCAGTGGTCAGGCCTTTGAGAATTCGGTGGCTCTGCAACTCCTGCAAATGGGGGAAGTGACGTACTACCAGAAGAAATCCGGTCAGGGAGTCGATTTTATTCTGGATAAAAAAGTTGCTATCGAAGCCAAGGAAACGCCTTCTTTTCCGGACTTGAAAGTACTCAACTACCGCGCCGACGACCTCGACTTGCCCGAGCGCTGGCTGGTGGGTCGTCATTTTACCAATAGCGATTTCAAGGACTGGTACTGGGGCGGAAATATCAGCGGATAAGCCTTCCGATCCTGGTTTTGAGTAAGTGCGGCGGGTTTATGGCTCTTTATCCCAAAAAGCCCCAACCCGCATGAAAACCCTCCCCGTTATTCTCTTCTCCTGTCTGATTTTCGCGGATTCCTTCGCCCAGAAAGTCGAGTCTTTTCCCAAAAACGATCCGAAACTCAGCTTCGCCGAACGAGAAATCGACCCTCATATGGGCAACTACCAAATCGAACTCATCGCCGATGAATCGCGGGTAGGCAAAGTCTGCGCCGACAACCAATTGGCTAAGCCCAAATGGAATACCGACCAAAGCTACGCCCTCCGCCGAAAGGGAAGTAAGGTGTGGGTGCTGGCCAGCGACGCCGTCGGGGCCATGTACGGCGGACTGGACGTGGCGGAGGCTCTACGAACCGGCCACCCCGAATGGCTCGATAATAAAGACCAAAAGCCCTACCTGCCCGAGCGCGGCCTGAAATTCAACATCCCGCTCGACCTCCGCACTCCCAGCTATACCGACGCTAGTGACGCCGCCCAGGCTAATATCCCCGAGGTCTGGAAAGAGGAATTCTGGCAGAAATACTTCGACGAAATGGCCCGGCAACGCATGAACGTCATGACGCTGTGGAGTCTGCACCCGTTTCCGTCGCTGGTCTATGTTCCCGAATTTCCCGAGGTGGGGCTGAACGATGTGTGGCGGACGAAAGCAAAATACAATGATACCTATTCGCACAATGCCGATGGGTGGGACCGTCCCTACCTCTACGAAAATGTGGAGGTGGTGAAGAAAATTTCCATTCAGGAAAAAATGAATTTCTGGCGGAAAGTCATGCAAATGGCCGACGACCGGGGCATCCGGTTCTATATTTTCACCTGGAACAAATTCACCTACGGGGCCGAAGGAAAAAACGGCATCACCGACGACCAGACCAGCGAGACGACGATCGCCTACTTCCGGGCCGCGGTGCGCGAACTGGTGAAGCAGTACCCGCTGCTCAAAGGCATCGGCATCACGGCGGGCGAACACATGGATAACAAGCGTACAGACGAGTACCGCAAGGAGAATTGGCTGTGGCGTACCTACGGCGAGGGCATCAACGACGGGCTGCGGGCCGCGCCGCGCGCGGATTTCCGGCTCATCCACCGCTTTCATCAAACGGGCCTGGACGATATTCTAACCAGTTTCAAGGGCCTGAACTGCCGCTTGGATTTGAGCATCAAGTACGCCATTGCACATATGTATTCGATTCCCAACCCGCCCTTCACGCTGCCCGCCTTCGATTTATTGACCGAAAAAAACAAAAGCTGGCTTACCATCCGCAACGACGACATTTATAGCATGCGCTGGGCCAATGTTGATTTTGCCCGGCAGTTCGTGCAGGCAATTCCTGAGGTGGACAAGGTAGCGGGCTACTACATGGGACCCGATGGCTACACCTGGGGACGGGATTTTTTGAATAAAAACACCCTGAACGACCCGCCGCTGGTTTTCAGTAAGCAGTGGGTCAGTAATATGATTTGGGGACGGCTCACCTTTGACCCAACTTTGCCCAAAGAAGTTATCTACGAAGCTGTGCGGGAGCGTTTCGGCGGGACTTCCACCGCAACGCTGATGAAAGCCTGGGAACCCGCCAGCCTTATTTTCCCCTACATAACCCGCTTCGTCTGGGGCGACATCGACCTGAAATGGTTTCCCGAGGCCAACCTTAGCCATCGCAAGTACCGGGGATTCTACACGATCGAGGAATACATCAAGCGCCAGCCGATGGACGGTAGCGAAATCGCCGGCATCGACCAATGGCTGCACGACCCGCAGGCGGCAGAAACGCTGCGCTCGCCGTTATCGGTGGCCGATTCGCTGGAAAAGTTGGCAAACACCGCGCTTACTAATCTAAAAAAACTGCCTGCCTATTCCGCCACTAATCCGGGCGAACTCTCACAGACATCGAGCGACATCGAAGCTTTTGCGGAAGTTGGCCTGTACTACGCCAACAAGATTCGTGCGGCCTACGCCTTGGCTACTTACGATAAGGACAAAAACGCCGCTAACCAGAAAAAAAGCCTGGACTATTTGCAAAAAGCGGAAATGCATTGGAGCAAATACGCGGCTATCTATTCGGCTAAAAACCTTCCCGCTCTTTATAATCGCGTGGGTTGGGTGGATGTGAACGCGCTGAAAGAGGAAGTGAAAAAAGACTACGACATCGTGCGGAACTGGCAGCCGGGGAGCATTGTGTACAAGCGGCAGGTGACGACGGAGAAGCCGTTTAAGAAGTAGTGTTGCTCTACCGTGGCAGGTTTCCTCACGGCTTATAAACAATATACCCTACTTCCCCACCTCCTCGATATAAGCCGGTGTCGCGGGATCACCAGCAAAGAACTCTTTCGGCACGCCCCGACTAAGCGCCCAGCGGTCGATCCACGAAATGCCGTAGTTGCCGAATTTGGTGATTTTCTCTTGATAGGCAGCATCCTGCAAGGCGGCAGGAAGCGAGACGAAGGCATAGCCATTGCGTTGGTACATTTCGGCAAGTTCGTTGAGGTAGTCGGCATTGAGAAGACTGGCGTGGATGAGTAGCACCTGCGGGATTTCGCGATCGAAGAGTTTGTGGCTCGCCTCTTCGTAGAAATGCACTTTGGCCTCCATGTAGGTCACGTAGTCGGTGCCGATGCGTTGCATGAGCGTGGTATCACCTTTCCGCTGCGCTACCGCGTAGGCTTTGGCAAAAAGGTAGTCGGTATTGTCGATGGTTACGGGCGCTTCGGTATAACCCTGTTTGGTCAAAAAAACGGCCAGCGAATCGTAAGCCGACTGGCTCTTGCCAATGTGCAGATAGGGATGCCGGAAATAGCGCCAGGGCAAGCCCGCTGCCTTGCTGAGCGGGGGCGTGACCACTGCCCCTTTCAAAACATCGGCGGTATAATCGCTAAAAATTACCTGATGATAGCTGTTATGGCCGAAGGTATGGTTTCCCAGTTCGTAGCCGCCATCCAGCCACGCTTTGAGCAGGGATACTTCCCTGGTTCGCAATTCTCCGCCTTCGTAGAGTTTGCTCTCATTGACAAAGCCAATGGCCGGGATATCGTACTTCTGGAAATGGGCGATGAGTTTGCGGGTGATTTCCGCGTGATTGTCCGCCCCGTAAGCCACCGTAGGCAGGTCGTCCACGGTGACGCATAATTGCCGGGTCTGGGCCAGGGCGTAATGGGCGGCAAGGATAAAGATAAGTAGGTGAAATTTCGTCATGATTCCTTTCAATTGAAAATAATAAAACACCAAAACTTATTCCGGCCGAAAAGCCTTGTCCTCCGTCAGCAAAAACTTATCGAACTCGAAACCATCCTCCCGCATCGAGAATTGAATGGTATGTTTTCCGGGTTTATCGATGTCGAGGTAAATCAGGTACGGCTCGCCGCAATGCACTTTTTCAGTACGCTGCTTACTCGCCCAGGTCCAGGTGTTCTTGCCCTCGCACCACTGCATCCGCTGGCCCGACTCCGGCCACTGGCCGTCCAGGCCCACATGAATCCCGTTGTCTTCCGAACCCGTGGAGTAAGCCCGCACCCAGACGTAGTATCGGCCCGTCGTTTTGAAATTCACCGGGTAGGAAATCACCGCCATTTCGCCTCCCGCGTTGGAGAAGTTCTCGCCTTTTATCAACTTGTCGTCGTGCGTCACACGGGTATCGGGCAGACATTCGACATAGGCTTTGCCGGAAGCAGCAGCGGCGTGTTGGTCTTTGACAACGACCCACTTGCGCAGGTTATCTTTGGTTTGAGCGGTGAAGTTTTCAGCCTCCACCTCCACCTGCCCGTTGTTTTCATGAGGTATTTTCTGGGCAAAAAGGGGCAGGGAAATGAAAGCGAAGATCAGGATTTTGGAAAAAGAACTATACTTTTGCATAAGGTTTTGCAGTGCGTAGGAAAGTTCTTCATACAAGAAAACTTAGCGGGGCAACTACTCAAAATTCACAAACCTTTTGCGCCAAAAACGCGTTAATTCCTTCATGCAATACGACGCGAAGCATCCCGGTTCGACCCTGGAACGATTCGGGAAAAACAAGATTATCCCCGATTTGTTGAAAGAGGAAATACTGCTTTCCCTCTCGTACTACCCCGAGTTGCTCGACACCCACATCGAGTTCCGCATTCTCAGTCCGCAAATCAAGAAATCGGTCATGCAGGCACAACCGCTCGTAAGCACCCTGCTCAAACCCAAAGCCGAGCGTGGCTACCTCATAAAAATCAGCCGCTATTTTAAGGACGAAGACAAGCCGCTACCCATCGAACAAATTCCACAGGAAGTGCTGATCGGCTGGGTCGGCCACGAACTGGGCCACGTGATGGACTACCTGAATCGCTCGATCTGGGAAATGGCGGAGTATGGCCTGGGCTATTTGTTTTCAAGGCGTTACATGATGCAGGCTGAGCGCACGGCGGATCTTTTCGCCATCAGTCATGGACTGGGGAATAAAATCGTGGTTACCAAGAACTTCATCCTCGATCACACGTATTTGCCGGAACGCTACAAAGAAAAAATCCGGCGACTGTACGTGTCGCCGGAAGAAACGGTGCTGCTGATCGAGGAGTACAAAGCGAAGTTGTAATTACTGCCCTTTCACGAACGCCTCGAATTCCAGGAAATCCTCCTCTTTCATCACCTTCGGCATCTTGACCTGCCCGCCTTTTGTCTTGGTGCGTTCGTTCCATAGGGTGAAAACTTCGCAGGGAATAATGTGTGCTTCCACGCCTTTCAGGGCTTTGTTGCGGGATACGTCGTAATTCTTGTTGGACTCGCGTAGGGTTTCGTCGAGTAGCTGGGCCACGTCGGCGGAGTCCGCCACGGCCTCGTCGGCTCCGAGGTACCAGCGGTTAATGTACTCGCCATCGTCGCGGCGCAAGGCGGCCACGGTGAACTCCTTAATGGATATTCCCTTTTCTTGGCTGAGTTTCTGCACGGCGTCGATCATTTTGTTGACCGGGAGTTGCTCACCGACCACATTTAGGTAAAACTTCGTGCGGCCGCTGATGATGATCTCGCCACGCGCCACGTCGGTGAACTGAACCGTGTCGCCGATCATGTAGCGCCACGTGCCCGACACCGTCGAGATGAGCAACACGTAGTCAATGCCTTCGGTGACTTCCAGGCTATTGAGAACCGGGGCGTCGGGGCGGACGGTTCCATCCTCGGCCATGAAGCGATCCTGGAACGGCACGAACTCGAAGTAGATGCCGTTGTTCAGCACGAGTTTCATCGCCTTGGTTTCGGGCCTCGCCTGGAACGCCAGGAAGCCTTCCGAGGCTAAATAAGTGTCGATGTAAATCAGGGGACGCGCCATCAATTTGTTCAGGCTCTGCACGTAGGGGGCTATAGCCACGCCGCCCGAGGTGTACACCATCAAGTTGGGCCATATTTCGTGAATGTTGTTCAGATTGTGGTATTCGATCACCTTTTTGAGCATTAGCTCGATCCAGGAGGGAATGCCCGACAGACTGCCGATGTCCCAGTTGGGGGCTTCCTGGGCAATGCGTTCCACGCGGACATCCCAATCCTTGATTCCAGAAACTTCCTTACCCGGCCTATAAAAAAAGTCGAACCAGGCTGGGATGTTGCTGGCGCTGATGCCGCTGATCTCGCCTTCAAGGTGGCCATCCACCTTTTTTAGGTCGGTACTGGACCCCAGCATAAGCACTTCTTTTTCAAAAAAATCAGGCGGCATGTCGAATTCCGACAGCGCCAGCACCTGCCCGATACCCGCCCGGCGGATGGCCGCAATCATGTCGTCGGTGACGGGAATGTGCTTACTGGCGCTGGTCGTTCCCGAACTCACGGCGAAGTAGTCGGGCTTACCGGGCCAGGTCACATCGGCCTCGCCCGCCAGGGTGCGGTGCCACCACTCGCGATTGATTTTGTCGTAGTCGTGGGAAGGTACCTGCTCGGCGAAAGTCTTAAAAAGCGTATTGCTTTTTAATATAGTTTCAAAATTGTATTTTTTGCCGAAAGCAGTTTCTTTGGCCGTTTCGAGCAGGTTTTGAAGAACTTTTTCCTGCTCCTCGACGGGAGAATCATACCTGGTGAGGGCTTCACCGAGATCGACGGCTTTTTTAATAAAACTTCCTAGTATCGGCATCTATTCAGGGGAGTGTTGAGAGTTGACAATTGACAGTTAGAGCTGTTGACATCTGCTTGGGAAAAAACTATGCCCGAAGCCGAGTTATTTTGAAAAGGTAAGAAAAGGAGAAAACTGACTTTATGAATAAACGTCACGAAATGAACTGCTTCTCGACTATTTCCGCATCGATACTTTTTCTGGGAATGGCTTTGCCTTCAATGGGTATTACGATTCCTGCCGATAGTCTGCCCGGCGTCAGAAAAGTGAAGGATGTCGTTATTTACAAAGACGATCGTTTTCACGCGGCCTTTCCTTCGGTGGTGCAACTTCCCGATGGTGAGTTGCTGCTGGCTTTCCGACGGGCACCGGAACGAAAAAGGATGGGCGAGAAAAGTACCAACCACGTCGATCCCAACAGCTACCTCGTGACTGTGCGTTCCCGCGCCGGGGAAAGCTGGACGCCCGAACCCAAGCTGATGTACGCCCACGCTTTCGGCGGTTCGCAGGACCCGTGCCTGCTGCAACTCCGCGACGGCACGCTGCTTTGCGCCAGCTACGGCTGGGCATTTCTGCGGCCCGACGGACTGGCTAATCTCAGGCAACCCGTGTTTCAAAACCAAAACGGATCGGTCTTTTTGGGCGGCTATCTCCTTCGGTCGAGCGATGGCGGCGATTCTTGGGAGGGGCCTACGTACCCACCCCACATCACTCCCGAAATATATCTCGACCCGTTTGGAAAATCCATTCCAGCTTACAACCGGGGCGCAATGTGCGAAGGTAGCGACGGGCGCATTTTCTGGGTCGTGGCCGCCAACGATTCGCTGTCGTCCCGCCGAACCTCGACCCATTTACTCATTTCGGACGATAAAGGGAAGCACTGGGAGTACAGTTGTCCTGTTGCTGCCGACGGGGAAGTTTCCTTCAACGAAACCTCCATTTACGAGACGCCGAAGGGCGACTTGGTGGCTTTCCTGCGTACCGCCGACCTCGACGACCAGGCCTGCATTGCCCGCTCGACCGACGGAGGGAAAAGCTTTGGCGCCTGGCAAAAAATGGGTTTTCAGGGACATCCGCTGCACGCGTTTCGCCTGCCCGACAAGCGCGTGCTGCTGACCTACGGCTATCGCCACCAACCGCTGGGTGTTCGCACCCGAATCCTGAACGCCGAATGCTCGGACTTCGCTACGGCCCCCGAAATGATCCTCCGCGACGATGGTGGCAGTACCGATCTTGGCTACCCATGGGCCGTGCAACTGGACGAAAAGCGGGTGCTGGTTTCTTATTATTTCAACGTAGGGAATGGCCCCCGGCACATTGCAGGAACGATTCTGGCGATCGAATAAAGTGAGAGGTGCGTTCGGGATGAGTTCTTAAAACAAGCCGGGCTGCCCTCGTACCGACAACAGCCAACCCAGCAGCGTAATAATGGAAAGCCCAAGAATCCACTTCCCGTGCTGCCGGTCAGGCTCCCGATAGACGTACACCCGCTCGCCGTTGGGTAGCGTTTTCTGCGCCGTCGCCAGGTGCCAGCCCATAAAAAGGCCCACTACGCCGCCCAAAAGTGCGAACAGATAGCCCAGCCAGACATTAGCCGTTTGCTTTGCTTCCGGTTGCGCCAGTTCCTGTAAACGTGATTTGTTCAGCAAATACAAAAGCTTAGCGTCCACGTCGATGCCGCGCTGACTCAGAATCCGCCGGGCGAGTTGGTAGTCGAAGGCCGACCACTCGTCGGGACTGGCCAGAATGTCGAAGAGTTCTTCGTCCCTGAAACTGAACAGGTAGTGATCTTCGGCGGCTAACAGCACTTCACTGGCCGCCAGGTCGTGCAGGAGTTCATTGACTTCAGAAAATCGGGCGGGCTGAACTTTGACGATAAATTCGGGCGGCAGGGTGGTCATGCCGATGGGTTCGATGCGCTCGCGGTAGATTTCGGTTTGGTAGGGAATCGTGTGCTCTTCCAGCAGGTGCAGCAACGCCCGGAAGGGTTCTTCGTGGCGGAAGTTTTTGAGGGTCAGAAACTCTTCCATAGTCCAACCCGCTACTTTTCGGCTCCTGGCCGGGTGAAGCCGGCCGAGCGTTGCCGGATCAAAAGTTCCTTTAATTCTTGGGCTACTTCGGGCTTCGCTTCCAGCAAATTTCGCGTTTCGGCGGGGTCGTTTTCCATATCGTACAGTTGGGCGAACCATCCTTTGGTGGTTAAATCGTCTTTCGACCAACCGCCGCTACCCGATCCTTCCACGTATTTCCACTGGCCCCGCCGAATGGAAAACATACCCGATATGGAATGGTGAATTAAGCTGGGCCGAGTAGGTTTGAGGTAATTGGAAGTACCTAAGACAGGCGAAAAGTCGAAACTATCCTGCGCCGCGTCGACGGGTAGTTTCTGTGCCGTAATCGTCGCAAAAGTAGCTACCAGATCATTGAGACTAACCGTTTGCGACGCGTCTTTGTGCCTGGCAATCCTCTGCGGCCAGCGGACGATGAACGGCACCCGGTGGCCGCCTTCCCAGATATCCGATTTCTGGCCCCGCAGAATACCGTTGGCCCGGTGTCTAGGGAAAGCCGCTTTGTCGCCCGGCTTCCAGTCGGCCCCGTTGTCGGAGGTAAAAACTACGAGTGTGTTTTCTTTCAGCCCCAAACTATCCAACGTACGCAGCACCCGGCCCACCACAGCGTCGGTATGCGCCACAAAATCGCCGTAGGTACCCGCGCTGGATTGGCCCGTAAATTCATCGGAAGGCAGCCAGGGGGTATGCGGACTGGTCAGCGGCAGATACAGAAAAAAAGGCTGGTCGGATCTTCCGCGTTGGCGAAGAAATTCCTGCGCTTTTTCCCCCAGATGATCGAGCGTTTGCGGTAGTTTGAAGTCGGCGGAGCCTTTGCCCATCCGCCAGAAAACGCCACGGGGTTCATTGTTTCCCACTATTTCCACAATTTCGCGACTGGAAGGCTGCCCGTTCACCAAATATAAATAGGGCGGAATCTCCAATGAAGAAGGTACCAGGAA
>JBBSKK010000017.1:0-17066 GCA_038256395.1 Cytophagales bacterium
GGATTGCTGGGGGCCACGAAAATTTGCCCAAAATAATAGCCGTAGGAATACACCAGGTCGATGGGTTCGTCGTGCGTTTTTTTCCAGGTTTTACCACCGTCGTCGGTGCGGTAGATTTCCGCGCCTTTCACCGTCGCCGAAACTACGTCCTCCATCGCGCCGCCCATAAAGTCGTAAATGTCCTTCACTTTCACCTTTCCCTCGCCCATGTCTTTTTTGAGCTGCTTCGCCGAGTTTTTGGTGGGGAAATTCCCTTTGTCCAAGAACTCGTTGATGACCAAATCCGACAGATCCATGAAATCCTTGTCGCCCATCGCCTTCAACTGCTTTACGGTCAAGGTTTCGTCTTCCTTCTTTTCGTCGGGCTTGCGCTTGTCCTGATTGTCCACGAAGGCATACATCGTGTTAGGCTCTTTGGGATAAATCGCCAGCCCGATGCGGCCCACGCCCTCGCCCTGCGGCAGACCGCTGCCCGCCGTGCTAAGGAGTTGCCAGGTGTTGCCGCCATCGCTGGACTGGTAAATGCCGGAGGTTTTACCGCCTTCCACGAAGTTCCAGGCGCTGCGCTCCTTGTGCCACATCGAAGCGAAAAGCACGTTGGGGTTGGTGGGGTGAATATCAAGGTCGATGGCCCCGGTGTTGTCGTCGATGTACAGCGTTTTGGCCCAAGTCTTGCCGCCATCGGTGGTTTTAAACACGCCGCGCTCGGCGTTGGGGCCGTACAAATGGCCAAGCGCCGCCACCCACACCGTGTTGGGGTCGGTTGGGTGCAATATCACTTTTCCGATGTGGTGGGTGTCTTCCAGACCGACGTGCTGCCAGATTTTACCGCCGTTGGTACTTTTGTACACGCCATCGCCCGCGTAGGACGAGCGGCTCGAATTGTTCTCGCCTGTGCCGACCCAAATCGTCTGGCCGTTGGTCTTCCAGTCTACGGCAATGTCGCCGATGGACATCGTGGATTCGTGGTCGAACAGCGGCTTGAAACTCATGCCGTTGTTGTCAGTACGCCACAGCCCGCCCGAAGCGTAGGCCACGTAAAACTGCGTGGGGTTGGCGTCGTTGACGTCCAAATCCACCACGCGGCCGCTCATGTCGGTGGGGCCGATGGCGCGGAACTTCACGTTTTTCAGAAGGGAATTCGAATCCAGCTTTTGGCGCTGCGCGTAGCCCTTGCTGCGGTCGGCGGCGGTGGTGGCCGTGACGGCGGCGGCCGGAGTTGGCGCAGTGGGTTTCTTTTTCTTTTGGGCGAAAGTCGTGAGCGATGCGCTCAGCGAAAGCAGGATGAGGAATAGTACTTTTCTCATTCGGATTGAGTGGGTTGTGTTAAGTTTCTGTAAATGCCGTTTTAGCAAAAATAGGAAAGTTATGCTAATTAGATAGGATTTATGTTGCACCATTCCTTTTCCTTATCTTTGAAAAAACGAAAGCCAAATTCTATGTCAGTTAATGATTTAAAAGAATTGCTGCACAAGCAGATTGATCTACTGCAAGATCCTGAGGATGTGCAGGACCTGTTTTTGACGGTTAGCGATTTTGTGGGACAGCGTAAGCTTTGGGACAAAGAAAGCCCAGAATTCCTGGCCAAACTTAGGCGTATTGCGGAATCCGTTCAAACTGGTTCTGCAACCACCCCCAACGCACAGGTAATGCTTGAAGCCAAACAATGGATTACGAAATAGAGTGGACGGAAGAGGCGAAGGAAGATTACCGGACCATCTTTTTCATGATTAGCAGAAGTTTTTGCTTTGAAAAATAAAGAAAAATCGACGAACCAAACCATTCATTCCATCGGCAAGAATTGGTGTTCAGTACCCAGACCCCGTTACTACCAAAATGGTTGGAACGGGCGAAGCACACTATTTCTTCAAAAAACGCTTCGTAAAACTCCGCTCGCCCGCATTGACCTCGATAAGGTACGTCCCGGCGGGCAGGTGCCGTACATCGAATTGGGTTTTGAGGTAATCCCCTTCGAAAGACAGCGATTGCGCTTGAACCAAACGCCCCGTCGTGGTGAAAAGCGTAGCGTGGGGATTTGAAACGAAGCCGTGCGCCCGAACCGCGACGGTCACTACTTCGTGCGAAGGGTTAGGATAGAGAATCGAGAAATCGCCGGGGTTGGAAAGAGGACTCAAGCTAGTTACCAAATAGGGCGACCCAACCCCGGAAGTACCGCCCAGCAGCGTGACGACCGCCGACTCGGCCAGGCAGCCGCTATTGCTGACCGTGACCTTGTAGCGCCCGCCTTGGGTGGCTTTCAGTAGCGGGTCATCTTCGGCCACCAGCAGGCTGTCTTCGCGGTACCATGCGTAGCGGTTGCCTATTTCGTAATTGGCCCGCAGGTCGATGCTGCCACCCTTGGGGATGAGCGTCGAAGCGGGCGGCGTGATAACGGCCCTCACTTTTACTTGCTGCACGATCACATCCGTCGAACGTACCCGGCACTCGCCGTTGCGCACCTCCACGGCGTAGCGGCCCGGCTTATCGGCCTGGTACGAAAAGCCCGTCGCGGTGGGGATCAGGGCATTGTTGTAGAGCCAGGCGTAGGCATAATCCTTTTCCTGCGGGGCGGTAAGGCGGGCGGGTAGGTCGTTACAAATCATTGCGCTCACGGCTGGCGTAAGCGCGGCTTTCACGGGCCGCATGTCCACCCGCGTGGCGGTGGACGTAGCGATGCAGTTGCTTTGGCCAATGCGCACCTGGTAGTTGCCATTGACCGTAACCTGGTAGCGTGGTCCGGTGGCTCCGCCGATGGACTTTCCGTCCACCAGCCATTGGTAGTTGTAGCTAGTCCCGGTGTTAGCCGAAAGTTCAGTTCCTTTGCTGTCGCACACCAGTACGGTTCCCTTCTGAGCGATGTCGGCGAAGAGGTCGGAGCTGCGAATTTCTACGGATTTGGAGATGGCCTCGCATCCCGCCGAGCTCACGCGCAGCGCGTAGCGGCCCGGCTTGTTCACTTCCAGGGTTCGTTCTGCGCCTTTTTTTACCGTGTTGCCGTTTTGCAGCCATTCGTAGGTGAAACCGCTGCCCGCGTTGGCTGCCAGAGTAATCGACTGTCCCGCGCAGAGCGTTGTGTCGCTACCGGGCGTAAACTTTGCGGCCAGGGCGCAGTCCGGCGTTTCTAGCCCGCTGACAAGGAGGGCGTAGGGCTGGCGACCGTTTTTGAGGTTGTTTTTATGGGAAATGGTCAGGGCATAGGTGCGGCCTTTCAAGGGGGTGACGACGTAAATTTGCTCCACGTTGTCCCGAAAGTTATCGCCGATTTTAGCCTTTTCGCTGGGCGCGGCGGGGTCGAGTACCCACGGCTGATAGCGGTTGAAGCCTTCGGTCAGCACTGCGTCCAGGTCGTTGACCAGCTTGGGGCTGCGGTTGTTCAGGTTACGGCTGCTGACGGAGGTGGGAGCGGCCTCGGGATCGGTCCAGCAGATGGTTACCAGCAGCGGGCCGTCACCGGAAGCCACGAAAGTAAGGGTGTAGGTATCGCCCTGCGATAGCACATTTTCGGCCAGGATATGCTCTGCCTGTTCATTCAAAACTACCTCGGCCGCTGCCTCGGCGTCGAGCACTCCCCAGCCATATTCGTAGCTGGGAGCAATGTTACCGCCAGGCTTGTTGGCCGTGTGCAGCGCCAGCCCTTTGAGGGTGGAAGCCAGCATGAACGTACCCCTGCGCTGCTGGTGGAGCTCCTGCAAAAGCAGCAGTGACCCCGACACGTTGGCGCTTGCCATCGATGTCCCCGTCAATGTCCCGTAGGATTCGTTGCCGGTACCCACGCTGGAAAGGACGCCCGTACCAAGGCCCAGCAGGTCGGGTTTGATGCGCCCGTCGTCGGTCGGTCCCCAGCCGCTGTACGGGCTTAGCTGGTAGGCCGCGTCGCGGAGTTCGGCAGAACCTACGGTCAGCACATTTTTAGCGTTGGACTCGCCGGGCAGAATGTCGTAGCCGTCGTTGCGGCTGCGCGGCAGAGTGCTTTGGCTGTCGGAGTTTTTCAGATAGTACTTCGTACCCGCAGGCGGGCCGTTCTCCACTCGCTTGTTGTCCGCCGAGCGCACCATCAGGAAATACGGAAAGTTGTAGGTAATACGGTCCACCTCGCTCACCGACTGGTCGTAGAAGCCGAAGCGGAAGTCCTGCTGCTCGTCCACGGCGGGCGTCCCCCACCATTCCCATTTTTGGTCGTTGGCGTCGCCGGGGCGGCTGGGATCCAGCATCCAGCCCGCCACCGGCCCGTAGGCGTGGTTGGAAATAAGCAGATTGGGGGCCCCGAGGGCTACTTCGCTCAGGTCGTTGTCGAAATCCCACGCCTTCAATTCTCCGCCGAAAGCCATACCCTGGGCGGTTTTGTAAACGCCCCTGCCCACCAGAATGCCCGCCATGTGGGTGGCGTGGTCGCCGAAGGCTGCGCCTTCGGCATCCGTTTGGCTGATTTTGCCGCTCAGTTCGCGGTGTTCGGCCCGTACCTTGCCCCCGTCCCAGAGCGCGAGTTTACCTTTCAACGACGGACTGCCGCCGTTCAATTTCAAGCCCAAGCCTCCACCTTCGTACAGAGAAGCCGTACGGGTGCCGAGCGAAAGCGGCGTGCTGTGGGTGGTGTAATAAACGGGTTCGCCGCGAGCGTCGATGTGGTGCAGGGAGATGGTCTTGTCTGGCCCCAGGCTCAGGCGGAGCGGCCAGCCACGTAGGTGGGCCTGGCTAAGCGTCTTTTGGTATTGTTCTTGGTATTTTACAAGCTGATTTTCGGAAAACTTTTGGGACAGAATCCCGTTTTCCTGCGCCCAGGCGGGAGCGATGGTCGAGCCAACTCCGGCTGTGATCAGGAAAAAAGTAGCGAATGTGTGTATCCTTCGCTTGATCGTAAACCTCCCGCTCATGCACGCGCTGTATTTGAACCGAACCGATCCGTGGCCAAAAAGAGTCAGTCAATCCTACCGGAAAAGACGGTTTTCATACAGCAAAAACTGTACCGCTTTGTTCGCTCTTCAGAAAAGGAAAAGGGAGTTGCCGCAAAGCCAAAATCTGGTCTTGGAGCTACGATAGGAAAGGCAGGAAAGCAAAACAGAGAAAGTGCCTTTTAACCCAGCGCCGGATGAGACGGCGACGTTTCGACCGAAGCGGCCTTTTCCGCCGGGGTTTCACGAATGTATCGCTTGAAGAAACTACTGATTTTCAGACCGAGTACCCCCAGAATGGCTTCTTTAAAAATTCCTGCCGACATTTTGGACTCGCCCAATGTACGGTCGGTGAAGATAATGGGTACCTCCGTGAGGTTGAAGCCGTACTTCCAGGCATCGAATTTCATTTCGATTTGGAAGGCATAGCCGACGAACTTGATGTGGTCGAGGGGAAGCGTTTCGAGGACCTCGCGGCTGTAGCAGACGAACCCGGCGGTGGGGTCCATGACGGTCATGCCCGTTACGAAGCGCACGTAGTGTCCCGCAAAGTACGACATCAGCACCCGCTTCATGGGCCAGTTGACCACGTTGACGCCCCGGATGTAGCGCGACCCGATGGCGATGTCGCCACCTCCGTCGGCGCAGGCTTCATACAGTCGCACCAAATCCTCGGGATTATGGGAGAAATCGGCGTCCATCTCGAAGAAATAGCGGTAATGCCTGTGCAGCCCCCACTTGAAGCCGTGGATGTAGGCCGTGCCCAATCCCAGCTTTCCTTTTCGCTCCGCTAAGTGCAGTCGTTCGGGGAATTCGACCTGTAACTTCTTCACGGTCAAAGCCGTTCCGTCCGGTGAGCCGTCGTCCACGATGAGTAAGTCGAACGCTTTTGGCAGGCTGAAAACCTTACGGATGATCGCTTCGATGTTCTCGATTTCGTTGTAGGTCGGTATGATGACGACGGAATCAGTCAAATTTAATGGAGAATTGAGAGTGGAGAATGAAAAGTTTCGCACTACGCGGCTCAACTATTTTAAATAGACAACCTCGATGGCCGCTTTAAGTTTGCGCAAAAGTAGTAAAAAGTGTGATTTAGGGCTTAAATTTTAGCACTATCAAAAACGAGGCCAAAAATTGATTGTTTGGAAAAACTCACAGCTTAATATTCTTCTTCTTTTCGCGCACTTCCAGGTTTTTTTCCACCTGTTCATAAATTTCGGTCAGCAAAGTGGGGTGGGATGTGTAGTAGGTATAGCTTTTTCGGTAAAGAGATGTATCTACCTTGTTCTTCTCCCAAATTCTTTTTTGCAATTTATCATAGACAAAAACCGAAGAATCCTGGGACCGAAACTGCATGTTAGTCACGCGGGCTTCGGCAACGTGGATTTCCGTCAGGATTTCGGCCATTTTATCCGGCGGAATCAAATCGCCCGGCGGACTATCGTCGCCATCGCAGGCCAACAAGCCGACGACAAATAGCGACAGCAGAAGGAAAGACCGGAAGATAAACGGAAGACGCGGCATAGTCAAGGCAAAGTTTCTATATTTGTCTGGCTCCAAAGAACGCCCCAAAGGTCGCAAATCTTTCAAAAAGGGCCTTAAATTTAGCTTTTTTTAAGAATGTTCCAGGACTTCCTCACTAAGCTCCGGCAGTACGAAGTGCGCATCCGCAAGGCCGTCAACAGCGAGCGGCACGGCAATTTCCATTCCGTGTTCAAAGGCTCGGGGCTGGAATTCGATGACCTGCGGCTCTACCAGTACGGCGACGACGTGCGCGCCATCGACTGGAACACCTCGGCCAAGGGCCACGGCACCTACATCAAGATATTTAAAGAGGAAAAAGAGCAGACCGTGTTTTTTGTGGTGGACGTGAGCGCCTCGCAGGAAGTGGGCGACCTGACCCGCCTTAAAATCGACGCCGCCAAGGAAATCTGTGGCGTGCTGGCCCTTTCGGCGATTCAGGAGGCAAGCCGCGTGGGGTTGCTGTGTTTTTCTGACCAAAAGGAGCGTTATATCCGTCCGGGGGAAGGCATGAAACACGCCTACGGCTTTATTTCCGAGCTGTACAAGCTGTCGCCAGGTTCGCCGCGCACCAATCTTTCAGAAGCTATTCTTTTGACCCTCAACGTTCTGCATAGGCGCAGTTTGGTTTTTATGATTTCCGATTTTATCGACGAAGGCTTCGAGCACAACCTGAAAGCTCTGGCCCGTAAACACGATCTGATCGTGATTCACGTTCACGATATGCGCGAAACCAATCTGCCCCGGCTGGGCATCATCCCTATCTTCGACGCCGAGAAGCAGGTGAGGCGGTGGGTCAATGCTTCTTCGCCGCTGTTTCGCGAAACGATGCGGCAGCGGTTTCAGGCGCGGCGCGATATGCTGGAAAAACTCTGCCGCCAAAACCGCGCCGACTACCTGTCGCTGGATGCCGGGGAGGATTACGTGCCCGCGCTGATTAAGTTGTTTCGAGTGAGGAGGTTTAATTAGTGGACAATGGACAGTGGACAGTTGTGGCTATTCAGGCATTTAAAATCGGGCTTTTGTCCTCGTTTCTTTTGGGGGCTTGCTCTGGTACTTTTTTGTGTACTAAGTTTATCCACCGGGTATGCTCAAAATACGCCTTCAAAGCAGGGGCGGCGGCCGCAGGGGGAGTTTTTGGTGGATACGGTCGAGGTTGGAAAGCCTTTTTCTTATTCACTCAGCTTTTTGCATGATCCGGCGACGGAGGTTTTTTTTCCTGATTCGGCCTTTAATTTCTCGCCTTTTGAGATGATTGGGCAGGAATACTTCACCACCCGCACCGACTCGCTGGGTAGTCTGGACAGCACGATTTACCGGCTGGTGTCATTTGAGGTGGCGGCTTTGCAGGTGTTGCGCTTGCCCGTGTTTGTGTATGCGGCCCGCGATTGCACGGCGGTGTACGCCGCGCCTGACACGCTCCGCCTGCGCTCGCCGCTGCCCCCTACCACGCGGCCCGACACGCTGCAATTGCGGGCTGCCACCGAAGTCGATACGTTGCAGCGGACGTTCAACTACCCCGTATTGCTGCTGTTTATCGGCTCGTTCGGCTTGGTTTTTCTGTTGGTTTACTGGTTCTTTGGCCGCGAGATCGAACGGCAGTGGCGGGCCTTTCTGCTGAAGCGGCGGCACGGCGAATTCGTCCGCGCCTTCAATCGCCTCAACCGCAATGCCCGCGAACGCAACAATACCAGCGAAGCCGAAAAGGCCGTGGTGGTGTGGAAAGAATACCTGGAAGATGTGGAGAAAAAACCGTTTGCCACCTACACCACCCGCGAGATTGTGGACAATATCCCCGACGAAGCCCTGGAAGATGCCTTGAAGGACATCGACCGCATCATCTACGGACAAGGCAAATCACCGCAAATGGATTCTTCCCTGAAAACTCTGAAAAATGTGGCCCACCGGATCTATGTTCGCCATAGACTCGAGATCATGAGGATCACCGAATAAACAGCCATACAAGCAAAAATACAATGGAAAACTGGTTGTCGCTGCGGTGGTTTGGCTGGGAAGCCCTGCGCTCCTTTCATTGGGCGCAGCCCTATTTTCTTTACGCCATTCCCGCCATTCCGCTGGTCTTTCTGCTGCGCAATGCCTTTCATCGTAAGTCGCGGCAGTTCCTGATCATCCCCTACGAGGCCACCGAAACACCCGACGACTGGCTCACGCGTCTGCGCTACGTGCAGCCCGTCAGCGTGGCCCTGGCCCTGATGCTTATCTTGCTGGCGCTGGCCCGTCCCCAGATTATCACCGAGCGCGCCGACCGCTTTTCGGAAGGAATCGACATCATGCTGCTGGTGGACGTATCGGACTCGATGCTCGAAAAGGACCTGAACCCCGACCGTCTCACGGCGGCCAAGCGGGTAGCCCACAACTTCGTCCGGGGACGCTTGCAGGACCGCATCGGGATCATCGTTTTTGCCGGCGAAGCCTACTCGCTCTGTCCGCTTACAACAGATTACGATTTGCTGTATGGTTTTCTGGATGATTTGAAGCCCGACATGATTCGTGCCGCCGGGACGGCGATCGGCAGCGCCCTGGCCGTGGGCGTCAACCGGATGCGCGACTCGAAAAGCCAAAGCAAGGTGGCGATTCTAATCAGCGAC
Source organism: Cytophagales bacterium (assembly GCA_038256395.1). GTDB lineage: Bacteria > Bacteroidota > Bacteroidia > Cytophagales > Spirosomataceae > Persicitalea. The sequence goes on from JBBSKK010000017.1 coordinate 9,020, forward strand.
GGCGGCAATACTTCCGGCAACCTCGACCCCATCACGGCGGCCCGTCTGGCCAAAGCCTTCGGGGTGCGCATCTACACGATTGCGGTAGGCAACACCCGGCGGGTGAGCCAGGACGACTCACTGCAAACGTCCTCTGCGCAGGTGGACGAGAGCGAGTTGCAGGAAATCGCCGCCGCCGGAGACGGAAAATACTTCCGCGCAACCGACAACGACGCCTTAGTCAAGGTTTTTACCCAAATTAATAAACTAGAGAAAGTGAAATTTAAGAACGTTGTCTTTCGGGAAGTGAAGGATTATTACCGCGTTTATCTCTACTGGGCCACTCTGTTTATACTGTTGGCATTGGCCACGAAGAGTACGTTCATGAGTAATATCCTGGAAGACTGATGCTGCATTCCTGCCATACCGAGGGCATAATCGAGGCCGGACTCGACGAGGTGGGACGGGGCTGCCTGGCCGGACCCGTGGTCGCGGCGGCGGTGATTCTGCCGCCAGATTACCGGCACGAATTGCTGACCGATTCCAAGCAGCTCACCAAAGAGCAGCGTAACGTTTTAAGGGAAGAAATAAAGCGCGAGGCCCTGGCGTGGGCCGTAGCCCAAGCCTCGCACCTGGAAATTGACGAAATCAATATTCTGCAAGCCAGTTTTCTGGCTATGCACCGGGCGGTAGATTTATTGAAAATAGCGCCGGAACATCTGTTGGTGGATGGCAACCGCTTCGTCCCGTATCGGCTCATTCCGCACACTTGCGTCACCAAAGGCGATTCGCTCTTCCTGTCCATCGCGGCAGCCTCGGTATTGGCCAAGACCCACCGCGACGAACTTATGGAACGCCTTGCGGCAGATTTTCCCCATTACGGCTGGGCCACTAATGTGGGCTATCCGACGATCCAACACCGCCGCGCCTTGAACGAACATGGCCCGACGATCCACCACCGACACAGTTTTCGTCTCGAATACTAAGCGCGAATTATAGCCACTTGCGCACGTAGCGCCGCGTGAATTCTACCACAAAACCATAGGCGATGTGGCTGGCAAACTCACTACCGGCAAATTTCAGGGGTTGGTTCAAAGGCCAGGGTTCGGTATTCATCATCGGCAGCACCGAGCCGTGCGTAACGCCGTAAAGCGCCGTTCCCAACAAACCGCCCATGCCTTTCTGGGTTTCGGGTAAAGCCTCGACCAGGCCGCCGTACGCGGCACCTATACCCGTACCGAACGCCCAGTGAATCGACTGCTCCACCACAGTCTTCTCGCTTTTGGTCAAATCCTCATCGACGGCCTCTTCCTTCACGCGGTCGCCCAGCACCACAGGCGGCGAATCCCGGTTAGCGGGGCGAGTGGGAATGTAAGCTTCCCAGGCAGTCTTGACGGCCGTGCCGACCAATCCGGCGATGGCACCGGCCAGTACGCCTTTCCAAATATTTTGAGTCATGAGTGTGTCTTTTAAAGGGGTTTGGAAAATGAATGTAGGATCACTTTAAAAAAGTATGCCTGTTTCTTTAAGGGAGTGGCAAAGTTCCAGAGGCACAAAGCGGGGCGCCCCGTGGCGCACAAAGTGAAATTATTCTGTTTGGCAGAATAGAGAGGGAGTGCGTTCGTTGACCGTTGCCGTAGCGAAGAACCGCCGTTGACCGTTGACCCCTTATGAAAGGCGCGGTCGTTTGTACAGCGGCACGGTGCTGCATGGCTCGCCGAACATGAGACTTTGGACGACGGGCTTGAGTCGACGCGTGATTTCCACGTAGGCAGAGGTCGGCACCGGGTGTTTGCTACAGCCTTTGATGACGACCCGTGCGTCGCGGAAGTCTTCGGGGTCGATGCGTTCGAGGGCTTCGTAGAAGAGTTTGTTTTCCAGCGCGGTCAGGTCGCCAAAGACGAAGGTGTGGGCGTAGGGTTCCAGCTTGGTGGCCAGCAGCATATAGGCCCAGGTGGGGACGATAGCGTCCTCGCTGCACATTATAGCGACGTTTTTGTCCTGGTAAACGCTCCAGTCATGGTTTTTCAGGAATTCCCGAAAATCCTTTTCCCGCAGGATAAGACCCTGAAAAAGATTGTCCTTCAAGTCATAGACTACCCGTTCGCCGGGATGATAGTGCTCCTCCAAATCCAGCGTCACCAGGCCGCTGTTGGTCACTTTATTGATGATTTCTTCGGTTTGCATGGCGGTTTTTGAGTTCAAGCACTTGGATTCTTTCATCAGGAATACACCGATTTTGGGTGAAACATTCCCTATTCTTCAACCAACTCATAACGAAGAGGGATTTTTGAAGATAATGAATTGTGAAAGGCGGGCGCGAGTCCGCTTTTTTGTTGGTCAAAAATTGATGCCACCTTGTAATACCGTCCCACTCTCTAAGGGATCAAGTATTTGGAGAGGAGTGAACACCTTTTGGTATTCGAAACAAGAGATTTCCTACTGTACCCCAATGCACGACTCTCTGTACCATTCCGGGAGCTTGCCATGATCCATGGTTCAGTAGTCCGGATCTTTTCTTTGTGGTCGAGGAAGGGGACGGGAAAATTCGGGTACGGATGAAGAAACGGATTAGTAAACTCTCGCCCCCGGTTTCTTTTTACAAAATGAAAAGAACCTTTGCCTTCCAAACTATCCTTCTCGCCTTCCTGCCGACAGCCTTTACTGCTTTCGCGCAAGCCCCCGCCGAAACCGTTACTATCTGGAAGGGCTTCGAGAAAATAGACTTCCCTTTTGAAAACACCACGGCTTACTTCGTGAAGCCTAAACAAGCCCTGCCCGGTAATCCGTGGGTGTGGCGGGCGCATTTCCCCAACTTCCATCCCGAAATGGACAGCGTGTTGGTCAGCCGGGGCTTTCACCTGGCTTACGTCAACACCAATAATCTGTTCGCCCATCCCCGGGCCATGCAGGTTTGGGACAAATTTTACAATTATCTCACAACTGAGAAAAGCTTTGCCTCCAAAGTGGTTCTGGAAGCCATCAGCCGGGGCGGGTTGTACGCTTACGGCTGGGCCAAGCGCAATCCCGACAAAGTGACCTGCATCTACGCCGAGGCGCCCGTCTGCGACCCGCGCAGTTGGCCGGGCGGCAAAGGGAAGGGGCAAGGCTCACCCAAAGATTGGGAACGCTGGCTGGAATTGAACGGCCTGACCGAAGCGACTGCAACTACTTTCACCGACATCCCGCTCAATGACCTGGAAGGCATGGCGGCTTTCAAAATTCCGGTGTTGCACGTCGTCAGTTTGCAAGACAAAATTGTCCCGCCTGAGGAAAATACCTTTCCGCTGATTGAGAAGTACCTGCGGCTGGGTGGTCCGGCGGCAGTGTACCCGATGAGCCGGGGCGAGCAGACACTGGAAGGTCACCACTTTGTGATCGAACACATCGACCGCTGGGCCGATTTCATTCAGCAGCATAGCGTTCCGGTGGAAAAACCTCTTTCTCGAGACGCTTATGTCACAGCCAACCGAGGTCTGGGTACTGCTTTTGCCAAATTTGAAAATAAAAAAGTGGGAACTGTGGCTTTCTTGGGCGGCTCTATTACGTATAATCCGGGCTGGCGTGACAAGGTGGGAAAGTACCTGCAGGAACGCTTTCCCAACACAAAACTCACCTTCATCGCCGCCGGAATTCCGTCGCTGGGCAGCACGCCGCACGCCTTCCGCTTCGGTCGCGACGTGCTGGCGCAGGGAACGCCCGATCTGCTTTTTGTGGAAAGTGCCGTCAACGACCGTAGCAACGGTTTTTCGGAAAAGGCGCAAATCCGGGCGTTAGAGGGTATTCTGCAACAAGCCCAAGCCGCCAACCCGGCCATGAACGTGGTGCTGATGGCCTTCGCTGACCCAGACAAGTTTGGTGATTACGATGCGGGCAAGCAGCCCTTGGAAGTGGATGTTCACCGAAAAGTGGCGGCGCATTACGGCGCGGCTTTTATCGACCTCTCGCAGGAAGTCTATGACCGGGTAAAGGCGGCGGCATTTTCGTGGAAATACGATTTTAAAAACCTGCATCCCTCACCTTACGGGCAGGAGGTTTATTTCCAAACCATTAAGTACCTCTTCCAAAATACGTCGATTGAAGGCGGAACTCAACCCGCCAAACTACCTGCACCGCTCGACAAAGCATCGTACGGTAAAGCCAGCTACCATTCCATCGAGGAAGCAAAATCGCTGAAAGGCTTTGCCATTGACCCATCCTGGCAGCCCAATCCACCCAAAAGTACCCGCGAGGGCTTCGTGAACGTGCCGATGCTGGTAGGCGAAGAGCCGGGCGACTCGTTTGAGTTTACTTTTACGGGAAAAGCCGTGGGCATCGCCCTCATTTCCGGCCCCGACGCGGGCATTGTTTCCTACCAAATCGACGGCAAGAAAGCGCGAACGCTGGATCTTTTCACCCAATGGAGTCCGAGCCTGCACTTGCCGTGGTACCTGGTGCTGGACGATGAATTGAAACCCGGCAAACACACCCTCAAACTGACCATCGCCGACACAAAAAATCCGGCAAGCGTCGGGAACGCTTGCCGGATCGTGCATTTGCTGGTGAACGAATAGCGCGGGAGTTATTTTTCCTGCTCGTTCAGCGACCAGTCGTAGTCCATGTAGGTGACGTTGGCGTCTTTGTTGAGCTTCGCATCGGCGTATTCGTTAACCCAGTCAACCACCGTGTCGTCGCCGCGCTTGAAGTCCTTCTTGTACCAATCGAAGTAGGGCGACAGCTTGGCGTTGTTGGCGTCGGTGATTTTGTTTTTAGCCGGGTTATTGATGAATCGCTTCCCTTGGTCGCGCAATTGCTCGTCCAGAATTTCGGGCACGTAGGCTTCCCGGCGCAAATCGGGACACGACTTGGCGGCGCAAACCAGCGCGAAGTGAAAGCGTGGATCGTCTTTGAAGCGCTTGCGGAGTGTTCCCTGTTCGATTTTGTTGAGGTCGTACTTTTTATCGCCAATCTCGAAAAACTTGATGTCCCAGGGCGTATTGACGAACGTCACCTGGATATCGGGGCCGATGTCTTTGATGCTTTTCACGGGATAGTGATTCAGGATCAGCTTCACCGTGTAGGCGTTGTAGGCGTTGATCCAGTAGGCCATCTGCTGGTCTTCGGTCCACTCGTCTTTTACGATGGGCGTATTGCTGAGCAGGGCCAGGTATTCGTCTAGTTTGGCCTCGTCTTTGGCCATGCCCTGGTAGTCCACGCGGCCTTCATCGTTGACGTGGGTTTTAAGCAGGTCGTCCCATTTTTGGTGACTGATGGGGAGCGAGGCGTATTTCCACTCGGACTTGTCTTCTTTTACCGCTTCGGCAGACTTTTCGGAGTCGGGTTTGTTGTCGGGGCCGCAGCTCGCGGCGGCAAGTAATAGAAACAGACTCGCCAGGTAGGCGATTTTTTTGTGAAGCATCGTCTCGTTTTTTAAATGATGAGAATCGGAGAGTTCAGCGGATCATTAAAAGAATTAGGCCAATGACTTTTCCTCTCCGCAAGCCTCTCCCGGCTGGCGTCCGCACACGCCACAAGTTGCGCCTTCCTGCTGCATGAAAGGGTTATTGGTAGCACAAGTGCCTTTGAATTCGCCGTTCTTGATAAAAAGCAAACGAACGCTGAACAACAGGAAGCCAGCGAGTACCAGGACGACGGAAAGAAGGATGACAGTAAGCATAGGATGGTATTTTTTTAGGACCAAGATACGAATTTGCAGAACAACGAATCAGTATCAATAATAATTTTCAAGGAAATATTTGTAAATAAAAAGGCACGTCCTTATATTGGACGCACTATTCCTAAACCTTACATCCTTCTTAATGATTCCGTTATGATCCGTGTTAAGCAAATCCTCGCCGACAAGGCCATTCTTGAGGTATGGAGCGTACCGCCCACCACCAGCGTCATCGACACGCTACATCTATTATCCGAAAAAAACATCGGGGCGGTGGTGGTGCTGGACGGCGAAAAGCTCGTCGGCATCTTCTCCGAACGTGACTACGCCCGCAAGGGCATCATTAAGGGCCGCAAGGCCAAAAGCACGCCCATTTCCGAAGTAATGACGCCCAAAGTCTTTACCGTGGACCCGGACACGACCATCACGGAATGCATGGAAATGCTGGGCCAGAAGCGCATCCGTCACCTGCCCGTGCTGGAAAACGACCGCGTGGTTGGCGTCATCAGCATCGGCGACGTCGTGAAGTCCATCATGTCGGAACAAAAGCAGCACATCCAGTTCCTCGAACAATACATCACCCAGTCGTAAGAGGTCAACCACTCTCAACCCTCCACTCTCCACTCTCCACTAGTAGATGGCCCTCCTCCTCATTGGCGTTTTCATTTTGGGCTACGCCCTGATTGCGCTGGAACACCCCCTGAAAATCGACAAAGCCGCCTCAGCCCTGCTGACGGGGGTTTTTTGTTGGCTCATCCTTTTGGCTGGCTTCGAGTATATGCCTGCCTTCCAGAACGCCGCCCTACCCGAGGATCCGCACGACTTCCTGAACGAATCGCTGTTTGAACACCTGGGCGAAATCTCCGGCATCCTGTTCTTTTTACTCGGGGCCATGACCATCGTGGAACTGGTGGACGCCCACGACGGCTTCCGGGCCATCACCGACCGCATATCCACCACCGACCGCGTCAAGCTGCTGTGGATCATCTCGTGGGTGTCGTTCTTCCTCTCGGCGGGCCTCGACAACATGACGACGACCATCATCATGTGCGCCCTCATTCGTCGCATCGTTCGGCGGCAGGAGAACGTTTGGCTGTTGGGTGGCTTCGTCATCGTGGCCGCCAACGCGGGCGGCGCCTTCTCGCCCATCGGCGACGTGACTACCATCATGCTCTGGATCGGCGGACAAGTCACGACGTTTAGCGTGATGCGCGAGTTGGTTCTTCCCTCGTTCGTGAGTTTGCTGGTGCCGCTGCTGGCGGCTTCTTTTTTCTTGAAGGGCAAAGTGCAGGCCCCCGAGCAATCTCTGGCGACGGGCCACGCGCAGGTCAGCACCACGCCTTTTGAGCAAAACGCCATGTTTGTTTTGGGGGGCTTGGGGCTGCTTTTCGTGCCGGTTTTCAAATCGATCACGCACTATCCGCCTTATATGGGTGTCCTGCTGTCGGTGGGCGGGTTGTGGGCTTTTACCGAAATGCTCCACCGCTCCAAGGAAGTGGAAATCAAGCGCGGCCTGTCGGTGGCCAACATTTTGCGCCGCGTCGACACGCCGAGTATTTTGTTCTTTTTGGGGATTCTGCTGGCCGTGGGCGCCCTGGACACTTCCGGCCACCTGCGGGTGCTGGCCACCACGCTCGACGAAACCTTTGGCAATATCTATATCATCAATACCCTAATCGGTATTCTTTCCTCGCTGGTGGATAATGTTCCCCTGGTCGCGGCAACCATGGGCATGTACCCCGTCACGGAATTCCCGCCCGACAGCGACTTCTGGAACCTGCTGGCCTACTGCGCCGGCACGGGCGGCAGCATCCTCATTATCGGCTCGGCGGCGGGTGTGGCCGCGATGGGCATCCTCAAAATCGACTTCGTCTGGTACTTCAAGCGCATCTCCGCCTACGCGCTGCTGGGTTATTTTTCGGGAATCGTGGTGTATTATTTGTTGAATTAGTTGCGGGCTTTCGGCAGTTGGCCATCGGCTTTTTCTGTTAATCCGTCAAAATCAAATCTTTCTAGGTTTCTTTTCACTCAAAAGGCGAGATTTTGCTCTTGAGGTCACCCCCTCTCCTGCCAGGAGAGGGGGCAGGGGGGTGAGGTTGACTGTCCGATTCCGAACACTTACTGTCCGTTATCGACCATTTTTCTAAACACATTTTTGGGTAAAATATTGAAAATCAGCAAATCCACTTGCTGGCACACGCCTTTTATATCCTCATAACATTCATTTTTTCCAAAATAAAAAAACCACCGATGCAACGTTTCCCCCCGCTTCCTGCATCACTACTAAAACAAACCTCCAGCAAACTCATGAAAACCAATCGACTTTATTTAGCCATTCTCGCCCTGCTCGTAGCCACAAATGCTTACGCCCAGCGCAACGACAGCAGGCCCTACTTCACCAAAGATTTCTCCGAA
>JBBSKK010000018.1:0-16565 GCA_038256395.1 Cytophagales bacterium
AAAAACCCCCCACCACTTTCTTTATGGTACAGGCTTCCAGCCCGTGTAAGCGACGGAGTAGCAAAACGGGCTGGAAGCCGGAACGCCGGCTCGGCCGTACCACAAATTAAATCCACAGATGTTCCGCTCCCGCGAAGAACTTCTGCTTCCGTTTCCAAATGGCAGCCGTGCTGACCGCCAGAACTACTGGAAATAGCCAGAAGATGTTTTTCATGGTGGTAGTCGTTTATATAAATTTTTTAGGTAATACAATAATCGTGCTAAACCTGTCCACAACCAGCGAAATTTCGCAGCCTTCTTTTTAACGCAAAAAAAGGTCTATTAGGGGCATAGCTAGTTGATTAACCGCAACTTGTTATCAAACGGTAGGGGGTTGATTGAGAAACTGATATAAATCATATTTCATGACGCAAGCCAGTCACTATTTTTTGGGTGCTTGATCACGAATTTTGGACTTCGTCATCATCCACAATCGCCAACTCCCCAATGGGAAAGAACGAGCCAAAACTAAGTACCCTCACCTCGCCGGAAACCCATTGCTACCACTGCGGCGAAGACTGCCGTGACGACCACCATTTCCACGACGGATACGATTTCTGTTGCGCGGGTTGCCAGACGGTTTACGATCTGCTTAAAGAAAATGACCTTTGTCAGTACTATCGTTTTACCGACGCCAAAGGTGTTTCGCCCGAAGCGAACCTTTACCAGAGTAAGTTCGATCATCTGGACTTCTCCCAACTCCGCCTCCAACTACTCGAATTTACCGACGGTCGGCACGAGCGAGTCAATTGGCTGGTGCCGAGTATGCACTGCTCGTCTTGCATTTGGTTGCTGGAACAGCTTCACCGCCTGCATCCGGGCATAGGTAGTTCGGTGGTCAACTTCCCGGAAAAAACCGTTCGTATCACTCTGGATCCGAAGCAGATCAAGTTCAGCGAACTGGCCGAGCTTATGGCGCGGCTGGGGTACGAACCTTCCCTATCCTTAGCGGATGTCAGTCTGAGCGGACAGGGCGGCCGGGCAGCCGCAGACCAGCAGGCTGGCGAGGCCAAGCCTGCCCAAAAAAGAGGACGAACCAAACTTTACAAAATTGGCGTAGCGGGCTTTGCCTTTGGCAACATTATGATGCTGAGCCTGCCCGAGTATTTCAATCTGGGTCAGGACACTGAAGACCAACAATTACGGCTGCTTTTCAGCAGCCTGAACCTCGCGCTGGCGCTGCCCGTCTTTTTTTATAGTGCGTCCGATTTCTTCGTTTCCGCCTGGAAAGCCCTGCGGGGGCGCTACCTCAACATCGACGCGCCCATCGCGCTGGCGTTGCTCTCCGTATTTCTGACCAGCCTGTACCAAGTGGCCACGCAGAGCGGGCCGGGCTATTTCGATTCGTTGGCCGGGGCGGTATTCTTTATGCTATTGGGACGGTATTTTCAGGACAAAACCTACGCCAATATCGCCTTCGACCGGGATTATAAATCCTACTTTCCCATTGCCGTGTCGGTCATGAATAATGGCGTCGAGTCGCGGCGCTCGGTGCAGGATTTGCAACCCGGCGACCACATTCTCATTCGCAACCGCGAGCTTATTCCGGCCGATGCCACGCTGCTGAGTCCGGCGGCTTTGATCGATTACAGCTTCGTGTCGGGCGAGGCCGACGCGCTGGAACGCCGTCGCGGCGATCTCCTCTACGCCGGCGGGCGGCAGTGCGGTCCAGCGGTAGAACTCGAAATCGTGCGACGGGTATCGCAGAGCTACCTACCGCAGCTTTGGAACAACGACGCCTTTACCCAAAAAAAGGAAGACCAAAACAAAACACTAGCCGCGCGAATCAACCGCTATTTTTCGGCGGTGGTGCTACTGCTGGCGGTGGTTACTTTTGCGGTGTGGGCAGGGTTGGGACAATGGAGCGTTGCCTTTAACGCCTTTACGACCATTCTGCTGGTGGCTTGCCCGTGTGCCTTGCTGCTGTCGACCACCTTCACGAATGGCAACCTGCTTAGTCTTTTTGGCAAAAACGGTTTTTATTTCAAAAACGCCGATGCCATCGAACGTCTGTCCAAAATCGGCACGGTGGTTTTTGACAAAACCGGAACCGTCACGCTGCCCCACGAGGCGGAGGTGCAATTTGTGGGCGACGCTTTGTCCATCGAAGAAAAGATCATCGTGAAAACTTTGGCCGGGCAGTCCTCGCACCCGCTGAGCCGCCTGATCGTGAAATCGTTGGGAAAGGTTTCGGTGAGCAAAAAAGCCTTTACCGATTTTGAGGAAAAAGAAGGCGCGGGGCTGGCGGCTTTGTGGGACCGAAAGGGAATACGGCTAGGCTCGCAAGAATGGATGTGGTACGGGATGGTCCGGCACTCCGGGTTCGCCCGTTTGCGGAATAAATCTGCCATAGTGGATTTTGCCCTCACGGGCGAGCCGCCCGTACCACACACCCCACAGGTACACCTCTCCATCGACGGCGAACTACGCGGCCATTTCGACATCCGCCCTAAGTACCGTCCCGGCCTTACCGATGCGGTAACGGCTTTACAAAAGGCAAACTACGATACTTTTCTGCTTTCGGGCGATCAGCCCACCGACCAGGAATTTCTGGGCGGTCTGTTCAAGGACGAGTCCCATCTGTTTTTTAAACAAAAACCCGAGCAAAAACTCGACTTCATCGCCAATCTGCAATGCACCGAAAACCGCAAAGTCCTGATGGTAGGTGATGGCCTGAACGACGCCGGAGCTTTGCAGCAAAGCGACGTGGGTCTGGCCGTATCGGACGACATCAACAACTTCTCGCCCGCCTGCGACGCCATCGTACAGGGCAAAAAACTCCCGCTCCTGCCCCGCTACATCCGGCTGGCGCGGGCCGGGCAGCGCATCATCAAGACCAGTTTCGGGATTTCGCTGCTCTACAACCTTGCGGGTATTTCCTTCGCCGTTACTGGTCAGCTATCGCCCGTGGTGGCGGCGATCCTTATGCCGCTGAGTTCGATAACGATTGTGCTTTTTACGACAGCGGCGACGAACCTGGCGGCGCGGCGGTGGCTGAAATCAGATGCCGATTGGGCAACTTAACGAATTATGGAATATTTGCTTGGATTCAAGCTTGACAATTCGCTTATTTTAAAGCTAACTGGTTTGAAATAAGCGGTAATAGATAAAATTCAGATAGGAATTGCTGAAATAGTTTAGTCCCGTGGCCTCTTATTTGCCCCGCACCGAGTGCATTATCAAATCGTCGAACACCTTCGCCACCTGCTCGGGCGTGACGCCCTTCTTCAGGTCGTTGACGTACTGATGGCGTGGGTCGTTGGGCAAGATGCGCCAGATCATCGTGCCGTCCTCGAAAATGTGGTTGTATCCCTGCCTGTTTAGCTCAAAAAACTCTTCCCAGCCCCGCACGGCGACGTACACCGCGATGAGGTCGGCGCTGTGGTGCCAGTTGCGGTTCCAGCTTTTAAGGAAAACCGCGTAAGCCCGCGACACCGGGTTAGACTGCGGCGGCAGGTCGAAGGTGCGGCTGCCCGCGTGGAAAAGGTTGGCGAACTCGCCGCCACCCGTGAAGGTGATGACCGTCGGCCATTGCTGGGCTACCTTTTGCGCCGCGCCGGGGTCGGGCTTGAAGTTGCCGAACTTGCCGGGGTCGTTCTCGTAGGGGTATCGCCCGCCCATGCACACCAGGTGCTTCACTTTCTTGCGCACCAGTTCCAGGCCTTGCAACGGGCTGTTTTTATCGGGACGGCTGTCGAGCAGGTAGGCAAGGTTGCTCAAGTAGCCTACTGTCACGATGACTACGCTGCTGTCGGGCTGCTTGCTCAGGATTTCGCGGTAAAGGGCGGTGGCATTTGGGGCATCCTCGCCCAGGCCAATGTCCTGAGGGAATTCCTCGGCCAGAATTCTGGCGTATTTCGAGTTGCGGTAAACGCCCAGGGTCTTGACTGCACCGATGGGAATGTCAGGTTTCTTGAAATACGTATTAAGGACATCCACTGTCGGTACCGCCCAGGGATTAAGGCTGCACACCATCGTACCCAGAATCTCGACTTCGCCTTTAACAGCCAAGCCGTGCAGCATCGCCAGCGCCCCCACGTCGTCCACGTCCGACTCCATGTCGGTGTCAAAAATCAGCTTGACGGGCTGGGACCTTACCGGAGAAAACGACAGTAGAACCAGCAGGGCGGCAACGGGCGGGTGAAGCAGAAAAAAATGTCTCTTCTGTGGCAGGAAGGAAGTTGAATCTTTCATATTTTTCAAAGTCTCGAACGATTCCAAACTACCGTCCTGCCCCTAAACCGCTCACTCAATTGTTTTGTAAACTTCCTGATATTGAAATTTAAGATAGCTTCCATGATTAATTTGTCATTTTTACAAAAATAATCCCAACGAACTTTCCCCTTCATGTCCAACTACAAATCTGCACGATCTTACGCCCAACAGCTAGACCAAACTGACCCACTCCGCGCGTTCCGGGAGCAGTTCTTGATTCCCGGAAAAGACGGAAAGCCTCAGCTATATTTTTGTGGAAACTCCCTGGGCTTGCAGCCAAAATCTGCTAGAATGGCCATCGAGCGAGAGTTGGATGTCTGGCAAAATCATGGTGTAGAAGGCTGGTTCGAGGGCGACGAGCCGTGGCTGTATTACCATAAATTCTGCAAAAATACGTTGGCCGAAATCGTGGGCGCAAAGCCTGGGGAAGTCTGCCCAATGAACAACCTGACGGTGAACCTGCACCTGATGCTCACGAGCTTTTACCAACCCAAAGGCAACAGAAACAAAATCCTAACCGTAGCGGGCGATTTTCCCTCCGACCAGTACGCGCTCGAGACACACGTCCGCAGCCGGGGCCTCGATCCGGCGGACATTATCTTGGAAGTAAAGCCTGAGCCAGGCAAGTACACCATTCGTGCCGAGGCCATTTTGGAGGCTATTCGGAAAAGTGCCGACTCGCTGACGCTGGTGATGATGAGCGGTCTGCACTACTACACCGGGCAGATTTTCGACATGAAAGCCATTGCTGCCGAAGCCGCAAAATACGGCATCAAAGTCGGGTTCGACCTGGCGCACGCCGTGGGCAATGCGCCGCTGCAACTGCACGACTGGGGCGTTGATTTTGCGGTTTGGTGTTCATATAAATACCTCAATTCCGGGCCGGGCGGCGTATCGGGAATTTTTGTGCACCAAAAAAATCACGACAAAAATTTACCAAGACTAGCGGGCTGGTGGGGCTATAACGAAAGCCGCCGCTTCGAAATGACGCCCGGCTTTGTGCCGATGGCCGGGGCCGACGGCTGGCAACTCAGCACGCCCACTATTCTGGCGCTGGCCGTGCATCGGGCTTCTTTGGCGATTTTTGCGGAAGCAGGCGTGGAGAATTTGCGGGCCAAAAGCATAAAGCTGACGGGCTATCTGGAATTTTTGCTCCAAAAAATAAATGAAGACTTCGGCGATCCCATCACGATCATGACGCCCGCCGAACCGGAGGCACGGGGCTGCCAGTTATCGTTGCTTGTCAAAAAAGACGGCAAGCAACTTTTTGATTTTCTAACCCAAAACAACATAATTGGCGACTGGCGCGAGCCAAACTGCATCCGCCTGGCCCCGACGCCGCTTTACAATACGTTCGGGGAGGTCTGGCGAGTGGGGGAAGTGCTACGGGATTATTACGCTTAATAATCTGCGATTTAATATAATACGATAGAAAGACTCATGATTTTGCCGCTCAAAACGCGTTATTTACTAGTCTAATCCAAGCACGGCACTTTCTCAAACACCGTCCCCTGTCCAAAATCCAGCGCGGCTGTATTTGTGAAAATCATCTTGCCATCCCGCTCTTCGGCGTCACCGTAGCCTTCCACAAAGCCGTCGCCATTTTTCAAAAAAGCCACCTGCCGTACCGACTCCGTGCCTTCGGACATGAAGGTGTAGTCGGCCAGAAGCGTGTCGCCGCGCATTTGGCCCATAATCGTGCCTCTGTTGTCGTCTTTTTCCAAATTGTTGTAGGTCAACTCGCCCGTGATGTCGCCATTGGTGTTCACCAGGCGCAGCGACACGCTGTCGGCGACGGTCACGGCGGCGTAGCAGGCCGAAGTTTCCTGCACTTCGGTCATTTGGGACTGGTCATCGGTTTTTTCGGTTTTTTCGGAAGTGCAGCCCAGCATTAGCAGCAGGGCGGGGAGGATTAACTTGGTGGTCATAGGGTCAGTCTTTTTTGGCAAAGCGCATCACGGCAATGTCACCGTTCAGCAAAGTAAGCGTATTTCCGTCGGGGCTTAGGGCAAAGCGGTTCACGGAGCGCAGGGTTTTCAAAAACACCGCTTCTCCCTCGCCGGGACACATCATGCGGGTCATGGCCATTGCATCGGAAAACTGGATTTGCTTCCCGTCGATTTTCACCGGGCCGTTGAACTGGTTGCATCCCTTGCTGCCGCTCACCCGGTTTTCGGCCAGGTCGAAGGTGAGTGACGGTTTTTTGTCGGGATACCGTTCGGCGAAGGGCATGGGCGATCCCTTGACGATATTGGCTTCCCAGCTTCCGGCCAGCGAAGCGGTAGTGTTATTATTGTTTTTAGGAGAATTCAAATCCAGTTTTTGGGCTAAATACAGGTAGGGCGGGTGAAAATGGTGCGTGAAGATTTTCTCTTGGCTGTCGGGGAATTTCTCATAATATTCCGCATCCGCCAGCAGCACGATAGTGTTGCCCGTACGGACGTAGTCGTTGCTATTGACGTAGTCCGAAGGCGTGTAGCCCGCGATGTTTTTCTGCACCAGCCCCGCCGCGATGTTGCCCAGGTACTTCTGGTAATTCTTCTGGGCGCGGCGGGAGGGTTTGCTCAGGCGGTTGTAGACGTACTTCATTGCCACGCGGCGGGGAAATTTCTGCTTCTTGATAATACCCTTGGCGCCCACAAAAGGATTCGTGACGTTAAAGTCGTCCAGCGTTTGAATGGACAGCGGCACTTCCGGCACCCAGTCGGCGGAGTTGACCACGTTGTAGGCCCAGCCTGCCTGGGTGGCGGCTTCGTATTCGTAGGCAAAGTACAAATTGCCGGGTTTGGGGGCCGCGCTACAGTAGGTTTTAAGGCGAATATCGCCGGGGATTTCTCCTTTCTGCTGCAAGTCGTAAAGGTAGGCCGTGAGCAAATAGGCAATGGCCCCGCCCTGGCTGTGGCCCATGATAATCATGTCTTTGATGCCCGCCCGATAGCAGGAGTCCAACTTGGGCCGGATGTCTTGGGACAAAATGGCCATGCTCACCAGCCAACCCACGTGGACGGCCGCAGTCGGATTTTGCGCCAACTCGTAGGGAAATTTGTTGTTCTCGCCCAAGTCGAGTTCGCCCTTGGCGGGTACCATCGCGGCGTAAAAATTACCCAACCAACTCACGCTGTTGGCCGTGGTGCCGCGCAGACTGAAGACGACGCTGGGCCGGATCTTGTCCCGGCTTTTCCGCAAATCCCAGCGATTGTCCAGCCCGACGACGGGCGAGCGATAGACGAAATCGTAGCGTTCGGGCTTGGGAAAAGTAGCCACGTAAGCCGAATCTCCGAAGGCCGCCGAGAGTTTCAACATTTCGATGTACTCGGCCTTGTCGAAACCGGGTTGCAGGGACTGGGCGGCGAGGGGGGCGGCGAAGGTGATAAGGCATAAGCAGCCGAATAGCAATCTTTTCATAAAATTTCACTCGCTTCAAAGCGCCTGATATTTTCCAAATCATCCTGCTTGCTGGCCAGTTCTTCTTCCAGATCGTAATCATCCTGCAAACCCAGCCAAAATTTTGGTGAATTTCCAAAATAGTAGCTCAGGCGTAAGGCAGTATCAGCCGTGATTCGTCGGTTTCCTTTCAGGATTTCCGATATCCGGGTTTGTGGAATGCCGACGGCTTTGGCGAGTCTGTAAGCGGTAATTTGGAGGGGAGCCAAAAACTCTTCCTGCAAAACCTCTCCCGGATGTACGTTGGGTAATGTTTCCATGTATTTTTTTTAGTGATTAATGGTAATCGACAATTTCTGCTTCGGATGCCTGCCCGTTATTCCACTGAAATGTGATTCTCCACTGATCGTTGATCCTGATGCTGTAAAATTCTTTCAGGTTACCGCCTAACTTTTCCAATCGGTTGGAGGGAGGAATCCGGAGGTCAGCAAGATTTTGGAAGTTATTCAACATCCTTAGTTTGCGTCTGCCGATCGTTTGGATTTCCAAAGGTAACTTCGACACTCGCTTTCCCCGCCAGATTTTTTCAGTTTCTTTGGAACCAAAGGATGTGATCATAGTATCGCGATACGTTGCTAACGTATAAAGTTAGCAATTGGTTGGACAAAAACAATTTTTTTTCTGGAATGCCCTCACACGATTGTTCGCTCCAAGGTTTGTGTTCCTCATTTCTTCGTCAAAACCAAAACCCTATCCCCCGCACCCGGCGACGTCGCTTCCAAAACCCCCGACTTCGTTTGCAGCTTAGCCTCTGAGTACTTGTTAGTAGCCGGGTCGAACCACTGCCCCTGATAAGCGATCCCCGACGGATTGTACAGCTTCACCGTAGCGGGTTGCGGCAGGTAGGCCATGATGGTGCGGCGGTCGTCGGAGCGGACGACGGAAATGAAGCCGCCCGCCTCCTTGTTTTCGGCCAGCAGTGCCGGCGCGGGTTTCAGTTGCCACCAATCGTACTTGCGCATGAACTCGGCGAGGTAGCCGATCTGAACGCTGCCGGGCTGCTTCACGCTTTCGTACCAGGGGCGCAGAATGTGCGGCTTGCCGTGGTTCTCGATTTCTTCGCCGGGCCGTATCCAGGGCCAGATACCGTTGGCCCCGTAGGTGATGCCCGCCACGGGCGTCGAGAATACGCTCCAGTAGCTGGCGTTACGAATGTCGGCGGGGCCGGCGTTCTTGTCGATGTCTTCATAAACGGGTTCGAGATTGATGAACACCCTCGGCGGCAACTGCGACCATTCCTTGGCTACCGGGCCGTCGGTAATCCATTTTTGGGTGTCGGGCCGGGCGTTATGGCCCGTTTGATAGCCCAGGATATCGAGCCAGTCTTCGTGGGCGTATTCCTGCCCAATCCAGGAGCGGCCGTGCGGGTGCTGCGCCACCACGCCGGGCGGTTGGGCGTTCCCCGGTTCGGCGTCCCGATGCTCGCCGCCAAACACGCCGCGCCCAATGGTCTTCCAGCGCTGTTCGAATTCTTTCTGGTACTCCCCGTCGCCACCCAATATCCAGATCACCTGATTTCCGCCGTAGCGGGCGACCATGTACCTGGCGAGCATAATCGCTTCCTGATCGGGCAGGTAGTAGCCGGGGCTGAATTCGCGGCCCGAACCGTTGGGCAGTGCCCACAGCAGCACAGGGGCCGCCACCAGACCGTGGGCGTTGATTTCGTCCACTTTTTTGTCGAGATGCTGGAAGAATTCCGGGTTGAGGGCAATGCGGCCGCTGCCCGTGAAGGCCACTTGCCCTTTGCTGTTTTTGGAGCCGCCACGCCACTGCGTGGTCACGAACTGGATGACGTTGTAGTGGTTCGCCACGCGATCTTTGAGGTAGGTGTCCCATTCGGCGTCGGTGGACTTCAGCGCCCCATTCCAGGCGGTGCAGGCGGTGTAGAAAAACGGCGTGCCGTCGGCGTGGCTTAGGTAGTACGACGCCTTGGGCCGGACGATGCCGCCCTTGGTGTAGATATCGTGCGGACTGGCCTTGTCCACGACTTGGAAAGTGCCTTTTTGGTCGTCGAGGCCGGAATTATTTTTGTCCGAGCATTCGGTGGCGTAGTTCCAGGTGCCGGTTTCGTCGGGCGCAAAGCGGACGCGCCAGGTGGTTCCACCGTCCCAGAAAGCGGCGATGTTATGAACCTTTCCCGCCGGGGAAGTGAATTTTACGGTAAAGGTTTTGACGTCGTAGAGCGGGTTTTCGTAGGTTTTCTGGCTCTGGAAAGTCTGCTCGTACTTCATCCAGCGGCCCGTTTGGGCGTGGCAAAAGGAGGCAGATAAAACAGTAACCGAGAGTAGTTGGAGTAATCTTAGTGTCCGGTGCATTTGAAGATAACTTTTAAAATTAGAGTCGCTCTTTGTTGATCCTATCCAATACGGATTTTACCAGTTTCCTATCCAATCTGAATCCTATAACGTACAGTTTTTCGATTTCAGCTTCCAAATCGATTATCAAGTTTTTCTTTTTTGCCTGAATGAGCACGCCAAGAACTCCGACTATCCGAATGCCCAAATTTTCAGCGACTTGCCTACCGTGAAATTCATCAATTAAAAGGTATTCGGCCTGGGTTTCGATAGCAAGAGCAATTGATTCAGATTCACCCAAGTCTAATTGTTCCATAAGGGCCGCAACCATTTTTTTGTCGTGCGGTGGTGTCACGGTTATCCAATCCAGTTTTGCTAAAGCCAGTTCCTGCTTTTTCATACGACAAAGTTCCTCTTTCACGGCAGGCGTGATTATTATTTCACCAAATAGAGAATGGAGAATCTGGATAAGTCCGATTTGGAAAAGGCTACTTATTGAAGAGGTATCGCTGACAATCGTCATGTTTCAAAGACTTATTCCAAGGTTTTTTAAGTCTTTTTGCAAATCTTCTTCTGTATAATGAATGTTGATATCGCGCTTGGCCAACTCCATTTGAAACTCCATTTGGTTGAGATTGGCCAATCCTCTGGCCCTGCCCATACTAAGTTTCTTTTTCTCGTAGAGGTAACAAGCTAAATCTATCAGTAACTCATTTTCAGAAAGTTGAGCCTTTGATAATATTTCGTCACTAATGATAAGTGCCATAATTTGATGTTGAATTTGTCTTGAGATATATCTAACACTAGCAAGGTAAAATCCTTCCGTTATACCCGCACCGCACCATAAAAAGCCACTTGGTATGGCTACTTACTACAATCAGTGCGACTTCGTTCGTTCAATCTCCCGAACTGCGTTCAGCACGCCATCCTCCCGACGCAGTTCCTTGGCTAACGACTTCGCGTTTTCATAAAACCGCTCCGTCGTCAAAAGCTGCTGAATGCTTTCAAAGAACGCTTTTTCCGTCAATTTTTTCAAAGGAATCGGCTTCACGGCCACACCTTTTTCGTAAACCCGCTTTCCCCAAAATAGCTGATCCCCCACCGGGTAGAGGATCGGACAAATGAACATGGGTTTTCCGGCCCGCAGGCATTCGGCGGTGGTACCCGCCCCGCCGTGGTGTACGACGGCCCGCACCAGCGGAAATAGCTTTTCGTAGGGAGCGGAGTCGATGACTTTTACAGCAGCATGGCCCGCCAGTTTTTCGGTATTTTCCAATCCCCAGCCCTTCATGACGATAACTCTGACTTTGAATTTTTCGGTTAGCTTCAAGATAGTGTCCTGCAAATCGAACTTGCTCTCGAATGGCATACTACCGAACGTCACTATCAGTGGCGGGGCGCCCGACCGGATAAAGCTCAGTAAGTCGGCGGGTAGTTCCTGAGAAGAAGTACCAAACCAGTATCCTGTGAAAGTCGCGCTATTTGGGTAGTCCTTCGGCTTGGTTAACAGCCGCGGGCTGACGCCGTAAATGACGGGTATATCGGGCGTTTGGTACCGCTTCGGCAAGCCTGCTTTTTTCCGAAAGTTCGCAATGGGCTTGTTCATAATCTTCATGCCCAGCTTGGTGAGGCTGTAACTCAATCTGTTCAAAAAAGCCGGAATCGGCAGGCCGCTGAACGCCGGATTGGGAAATTCGGCCGTTGCCTGCACCGCCGGGACAACCATCGCCAGCATCATTTTTCCGGGAAATTGGTCGGCGAAGTGATCGGCGAGCGTCTTGACGTGGAACAGCACCCGATCGCTGTCCTGAGCCAACTTGTAAAATTCCGCCATCGACTCCTCGACCAGGGATATACCCAGGTTTTGAGACTGTGGCGGATAGTGAGAAGATTGCCTTTCATGATTTTTTTGCCCTCATCCGAGTCCAGCATGGCCTGGTAGTCGGCCTCCACAGCTACAAAGCCAATGCCGTAGGACTTCACCAAAGACTCGAAATTCTTGCCCGTACAGAGCGTCACCACGTGGCCGCACCGTTGCAGGGCCTGCCCGAGAACGGCGTAGGGCTGCACGTCGCCGCGCGTACCGAGGGTCAGGATGGCAATTTTCATGGGGCGGAAATTGAGCCGTGCTGCTATTGATCGAATTCCGGCGTCAGCCGCTCGTCCAGTCCGTACAGGTCGGGGCGGAAGTTGAGTCGGCCTTGGCCGTCTTCAAAAGCCGTTAAATATACAATGTACACCGGGACTTCCTGATCCAGGTTCACACGTTCCCACTCGCGGTTGTTCATTTTCTCGGTCACCTGTTCGCGGTCGAACTGCGGCAGGATCCAGTCGGCAAACCAGGCGGGGTCGGCGATGCGGATGCAGCCGTGGCTGAAAGCCCGGCGGGTTTTGTCGAAAAGCTGGTCAGAGGGGGTGTCGTGGAGGTAGATGGCATACTGGTTGGGAAACATGAACTTGACCTGCCCCAGGGCGTTCCACGGGCCGGGCTTTTGGCGGATGCGGTAGGTGCGCAGGTTGCCCCAGTTCACGCTGCTCCGGCTCACCACCCGAGCGTCGGAACCCCAGCCGTCCAGGATCTCGTAGTGGTTGCGGTCCAGGTAAGAGCGGCTCGCCCGCACTTTGGGCCAAATCTCTTCGGTGGCAATGCTGGTGGGGACGTTCCAGTAGGGCGAGAACTGCACGTATTCGATGCGGTCTTTGAACACCGGTGTGGCGTTCATTACTTTCCCGACTACCACCGGCATGACCTTAATTTCCTTCCCCTTGTCCACTACGTGCAGGCGGTACTCCGGCACGTTCACCATGGCGTAGGTGGACGGCATCGGCCCGGTCGAAATCCAGCGCATGCGGTCGAGGTTGAGCATGAGCGCTTTAAGACGCGCTTCGGCGGAGACGTTCATAGCCTGCACCATGCGGTCGGTGATTTCGGCCTTCACTTCCAGACCGTTGCGCTGCTGGTAGCGGTTAACGGCCGCGATCAGGCTGGAATCGTAGCGGGCGGGCTGCGACCAGCGGACGGGCGGCTCCTCGAGGTCGCCCGTGGCATGAAGCCGCCGCCGAATTGCCGTCACCCGCTCGCTTGAATCACCCGGCGTGAGCTCGGGGCCGTCTTCCACGGCGTCCCAGCCGCCTTGCTGCATCAGTTTACGATAGTCAGCCAGGTGCCGCCGCAGCTTGCCGTACTGGCCGAAGCCGGGCCGCAGCGCCGCCAGCGAAGACCCCACTTGTCCCGAAACGGCCCGCCGCAGGTAGGTGGCCAGCGTGTCGGGTGCCTCGTCTTTGATGTGCCACTCTTTCGACAATTGGTCGGCCTTGATTTTTCCGGTCGCCAGCAGATCGGCCAGTTTGAGGTAGGAGGCCGACAGCAGCATATCGAGCCGCGCCCCGGTTTCGGCGGTTGCCGTTTGACTTTGGGCGCTATCGACCAAGGCCCGCAGTTCGTCCAGCGGAAAGCCGCCGGGATTCAACCCTTCGCCGTCGAGCTGCCCGATTGCGTCGAGCAGTTCCTGCGAGGAACCGACGCCCCAGGCGGGGTCGAAATTCCTGTTTTGGTAAAAGGCGTAGAGTTCGGGGGCTGCCTTTTTTTCGTCGATTTTTGGAATATCCTGCGTCAGGGAGGTTGAATCGACCCATTGCTGGAGCAATTCACCCGCTGCCTTGGCGTCGTAGGCGTAGCGCGGATCGGGCTTTTCCTGGTTCGTAGCTGGGTCGAGGGCGTCGTTGGTCGCTGTTTGGCCCCGCTCGCCGGAGCAGGCGGCAGCCAGCAGCAGCCCGCCGAATAAGGTCAGGTGGAAGAGAGATTTCATAGTATTAGGGGATTGGTGAACGTGCTTTTAGGCTAAATCCGAAAAAAGTAATGCCGCCCCGCCCGTTCGTTGCTGCGGTAAGGTTGGAAGGGTTAGTCTCCAGCGATTTTCGTGGCTTTAAGTTTATTCCGGCAAATTTGCCGCTCTAAATCTGTATATTTGCACTACACTCAAATCTTCGGCACATGCTCCCCCCGTTTTCCGTCCGCCCCGACGCCCCGCAACCCGTTACCAAGATCATCCGGCAAGCCCGGCAAGGTGTCTTGCGCCGCCGGGTCGATGAAATTGCCGGGCTGGTGGGGCTCACCGACATCGAAATGGCGAAGATACTCAATATGTCGGTGAGGGGTTTACACGGGAAAGACAACAAAGAGGTACTGAACTTAGCAAGCAGTGAGCGTTTGTTGCTTCTCGAAAGGCTGATTCAGCGCGGTCTGGCGGTATTCGACGGAAACGCCGATTCGCTGAGTCGCTGGCTGCGTACGCCGCTGAATGAACTCGCTTATCGCGAAGGGGCGGACGAAGCAGTAGAACCCATCGCCATTCGTGAGGCGGGGAGTTATTCACCGTGGTCTTCACCGTGGTCTGTGCCGTATGGACGTACCCCCCCACAGACCAAGCAGGTCGCAGGGGCTGTGAAGACACAGCTCACGGACGAGGTCGCGGAGCCTGCGCCAGTCCCCCAAACGCCCCTGAGCGCATTGGATACCGTCTTGGGTTTTTCGCTGGTGGAAGATGTGCTGGGGCGCATCGAGTGGGGCATTGTCGGGTAAGTGGGCATGAACGTGTACCGCCTCAACAAAGAACCCTACCAGGCCGAGCCGCTGTCGGTGGAAGGCAGTCGCCTGCACGGCGGCCGCTGGAATCCCAAGGGAATCGGTATTCTCTATGCCAGTAAGACACCCGAACTTAGTCTGCTCGAAACGTTGGTTCACCTGCCCCCGCTTCCTTTTGCCGAACTTCCCCAATTGTGGCTCAGCACCTTGTCGCTTCCTGAAGACCCCCAAACGGTTTTTTACCTCGACCCGGCCAAACTTCCCAACTTCTGGCGGACGGGTACCCTGGCCGAAACCCAGCCGCTGCTGATGGAGTGGTTACTCGAACCTTTTTGCCTCGGACTTGGGGTGCCTTCGGTGGTTATGCCGCTGTCGTACAACGTGCTGCTGCACCCGCAGCACCCTGATTTTATGAAGATCGAGGTAGTGGATCAGCGGGCCTTCCCTTTGGATAAAAGATTGGAGAGATAATATTCCGTCAAAGTCTTGAAATTGCTGCCCGTGTCCGGCAAAGATGTTCTATTTTTGAAAACTCTTGGTACGCTTTATGAATCTCAAACCGCCCATAAACCCATGCTGACTCCTGACGCAATCCGGCAATTGGCCGCGAGTGGCGAAGGCTACAACGCTGAGTTCAAGGTTTCGGTACCTTCCAAGGTGCGGGAGTTGTCGGAAGAGGTGTGCGCTTTTGCCAACGCGGCGGGCGGTGTTTTGCTGCTGGGCGTGGATGATCGGAATCAAATCCGGGGCGCTCAGCTCGACAACGTTCGGCGGTCGGCAATTCAAAACAGCCTGGGCGAAATCTCGCCGCCGCTGCGCTGTGAACTCGCGGTAGTCGAGGTGGATGGCAAAACGGTGGGGGTGATTGAAGTACCTTCCGGGCCAAACAAACCATACGTTTTGTCGGGGGCGATTTACGTGCGGCAGGGGCCGAATACCCAAAAGCTGACGACGGCCGAGCAGATGCGCGACTTTTTTCAGCAGGCCGAAAGAATTTACTTTGACGAAACTCCCTGCCCGGATTTCGACCCCAATTCTGAATTCGATGAAGCTTTTCTGGCCGAGTTTTTGGCGGCCGCCCGCCTTAGCTCAAAGGTTCCGCAGGCGCAGCTATTCCAAAATTTGCGACTGTACACCCCGGAGCAAAAAATCAAACACGGAGCGGTCTTGTTTTTTGGGAAAGAGCCGCAATTTTACGTGGAAAAGGCGATCGTTCGCTGCGTGGCCTTTCAGGGATTAAACAAGCGCTACATCATCGACGACCAGCCCTTTGGCGGTTGTTTGCACGAGCAGTACCTCCGCGCCATGCAGTGGTTGCGGGGAAAAGTAAATGTCCGGTACGACATCGAAGGACAGGGTTCCGGCCCTCGGAAGGAAATTTGGGAGATTCCAGAGACGGCCTTCAAGGAGGCGATCATCAATAGTTTATCGCATCGCGACTACTACGAAAAAGGCGCGGTGACGACCGTCGAAGTTTTTGACGACCGCGTGGAGATTACCAACCCCGGCGGCCTGGTCAGCGGAATCCGCGCCCAGGATTTTGGACACAAGAGCCTTTCCCGCAACCCGCTTATTTTCGGGCTTTTCTCTCGCATGCACCTCGTGGAGCAAATCGGCTCTGGTATCATGCGCATGAACGACCTCATGCGTGGGGCCGGTTTGCCTGAGCCTGATTTCCAAACCGAAGGGATGTTTACGGTAACGCTGCGGCGATCTGCTCGCACTGTGGAGAAGACTGTGGAAGAAACTGTGGAAGAAACTGTGGAAGAAACCACAAGAGACCGTATGATTGATTTGATTCGAACCAATCCCAAAGTTAGAATTCAGGAAATGAGGAAGGCAACTGGACTGACACGGCGTGGCGTGGAATATCAGATTAGCCAAATGAAGGAAGAAGGTATCTTGCAGCGAATCGGCTCTACCAAGGCTGGATACTGGCAGATAAGCGATTAGGCTAAATGCATTAACATATTAAAATACTATCAGAA
>JBBSKK010000019.1:0-16252 GCA_038256395.1 Cytophagales bacterium
AGCGGAAAGGGGCCGATGCCGCCCGTGTGGTGGCATTCGACGCAGTTATTTTGCAGGATAGGTTCTACGTCGCCGTAGTAGGTGATTTTCTTTTGGGAAAAACACGCTGAGTAAATCAGCAGCAAAAATCCAAACAACAGAAATGGGAGTTTCATAAGCCTGGCTTTCAAGTCGGTTTTTGTTTTTACAAAAAAGCAAAAAAAGAGCGGACCTCACGGCCCGCTCTCACTAAATGTGCATAGTATGAAAAAGCCAGCGACTAGCGCACTCTGGTTACGATGCGGCAGTTGGCCCCCACGAATTCCTCGCAAACGGACGGACTCCAGCTTTTATAGACCAGGCCATTCTCACCGTAAAGCTTCCAGGTAATCTCGATGTTGTCGCCAACGATGGCAATGGCTCGGTTACGGAAAGGTACGTCGCGGTTGCCCAGGAAACGCGAGGCAGCGGTGCGGGCGGGGTTCGACGTGAAAACGTTCACCTCTCCCTTACCATCACCGTAGTCGAACTTGGAATCTTTCAGCAGATCATACACCTTGGCGGCGTCGATAGTGAAGTTATTAGCTTCGTACATACCCGCCGGCGTGATTGTCGTGAGCAGTTTGCCCTCGCCACCGTGCTGGGCTACGACTTTGTTGCCATCCTTATCTACATAAGCCTCATCCAGCTTCACGAAGAGTTCGATCTTATTAACCTTCACTTTCTTGTCAAACGACGACCAGGAAATGGTGGCCGGCACAGTGGTAAAGCCTGGCTTCACCGTCAAGAAATCCGAACCCAGTTTCTGGGTTTGCCCCTTCGTCAAGTCAAAGGGATCTTTCTGGGGCTTTCCCCCTACCAGGAAGGTTCCGAATCCATTGGCGTTGCCTTCGGGCGTCAGGTTGGGGCTCAGGCTGTCATCCTTACAGGAAATCATCACCCCTACGCTCAGCAGGAGAGAGAGAGCCGCTATTTTCTTTATTTTTTTCATCATTTTTCTCAGTGTATCTTATTTGAAACTAAACTTCATCGTATCCCAGAAGAGGGCACCCGCCGGGCTGTCGAAAGCCGGAGGCGTTTGGGGGGCGTTCTTGTTCAGGGATGTCTCCTGCTGAGGCTGCGGTAACCGCAAGGGGAAGTTGCGGATGCGCTGAATTGGAATCTGCAGGTCATTGGGATAGCCCGTACGGCGGAAAGCGTTGTACATCTCGTAGCCGTTGCCCAGGTTCGAGAACCAGGCTTGCTTGAGCGCCACATTCAGTTTTTGGGCGGCATTGGGAGCCTCATCGTATTTAGCCAGGTACAGGTTGACGTACTTGTCGATCGCGGCCGCAGTAGGAGCGACGGCAATGGGATCCGATGCCAGTCCCAGATCTACTACTTTCTTGATCTGCTCACGCATGGCTTTCTCGAAAAGTACTTTTGCATCGCCCGCGATACCCAGCATCAGAATAGCCTCGATGTTGTAGTATTTGGTCATCCAGCTCGTAATGATGGGC
Organism: Cytophagales bacterium; assembly: GCA_038256395.1. Lineage (GTDB taxonomy): Bacteria > Bacteroidota > Bacteroidia > Cytophagales > Spirosomataceae > Persicitalea. The sequence continues at coordinate 1,479 of JBBSKK010000019.1, forward strand.
TGAATGCCATCACCTGCTCCTTTTGCTCCCGTGCCGCCAGTTCTGGCGACAGTTGTACCGTCGTAAGAACCAGCCGCCGGGTAGGCTCCGGGCGAAAGCCGGAAATCCACGTCGGCGGGAATGCCTGAAATATCACCACGGTCACGACCGAAGAAACCCGCCAAATATTCCCTGTCGGCCTGGGCAAAGGGTTTGCCCTTGTCCGTGTAAAGGGTTTTGATTACCTCGGGATTCGCTACCAGATAGGCGTAGCGGCAACCGGCTATCTGTGAGCAGGGGATCGTGGAAGCGTCGGTGGGATCCTCAGGATTGAAAATCTTCTTGGTTTGACGCTTAAAATAGAAAGGCGTCCGGGGATCGTCGTCGCTTAGCATTTCTACTACGGGCTGGTGCAAAAAGTACGTAAAGTTGCTGTTGGAAGCCACGTAGGCCGACTGGAACCAAGGGTGACGCCCATCAGGGGCCACCACCTTATTGTACTTAAAGATGAAGTCGTCGGCCGCCGAAGTGATATAATCACCTTCATCCAGAATGGCCTTGATCTGCGCCGTCTTCGCCGCCGGATCGACCAGGCGGGAGTTCATCAGCAGACGAAGTTTCACGGTCTTGGCCAGCTTGCGCCACCGGGTGAGGTTACCCTGGTAAAACAGGTCACCGTTCAGGGGTACCGACGAGGGCTTCGCCAAGTTGACTACGGCCTCGTCGCACAATTTAATCAGGTCGGCGTAAATATCCGCACTCTTGTCAAACTTTGGGTTGATGTTCGACGCAGCATATCCACCTGCAAAGGCTTCGGAATAAGGTACATCGCCGAACATGTCGACAAAGTTACCGAAGAAATAAGCTTTCATCACCTGAGCTACACCCAGATAGCGGGTTACCTGGTTTTCCTGAGCACTCACAATGATCTCCTCCAAGTCTTTCATGGGGCCGGAATAAAAGTTGTTCCAGGTACCGTTGTAGGAGGTAAAAGTGAGGTCATAGGTATCGGCACTTGCCAACCATCCCATAAAACCGTGGGTATTGTTATTGAGTCCCGAAAAGTAGCCAACCGCACCTAATTGAGCGGAGGGAAGTAACAAGGCGTAGTCCGCGCTGGTTGGGTTGTTGGGGTCGGTATTGACGTCCAGGTCGAAAAGGCTGCAACTGCCCAGGGACACGAGCAGTCCCAGGGTCAGCAACCATTTGTATGTTGTTTTCAATATGTTCATAATTATATGAAAATCAGATTTTTATAAATATTACAAAGGACTTCCTTAGAAAGTCAGCACCAGGTTAGCACCCAAACGGCGCGTAGTAGGCTGAGCGCCCAGGTCGAAGCCCTGAACGTTGGAATCCGGGAAGGAAGCGAGCGTTTCCGGGTCGAAGTTGAGGCCGGGTAGCATATTGGGTGCTTTCCACAACAGGTTCCGCCCTGATACGGTAAAGCGAGCACTTCCGAAGGGCAGTTTGGTCAGGAAACGCTTGGGTACCGCGTAGCCGACCGATACTTCGCGCAGACGGATTGTTGTGGCGTCGTAAACATTGACCTCATCCTGTCCGTAAGCACCAAATCCGTTGGAAAAGTGGTAGTCGAAGGAAGTAATGCCGGTCGTGTTCTTGATGGTTTGGCCATCTGCGCCCAAAACGGGCTTGAACGTGGAGGGGTCGCCGTACACGCCGGGGATCACCCGCAGCCCTTCGCGGTCGATGGAGTTGGCCAACTGACCGCGCAGCAACAGCGAAGCCGCCGTGGACGACCAGATGTCGCCGCCCTGACGCCAGTCGATGAGCGCATTGATGGTGAAGCCTTTCCAAGAGAACGTGTTGGTCCAGCCCAGGGTGAAGTCAGGGTTAGGGTTACCGATGATATCAGCCGAAGGCAGAGCGAAAGGTAGGCCCGTCAGCTCGTTTATGAGCAGGTTACCCTGATCGTCACGCGCGTTCTGCGTACCGTAGATCTGCCCATAGGGCTGACCCGTGCGGTGGATGGCACCCAAAGCCGAAAGGCCCGTGCCGCCCAGGAAGATTTCGCCCTGGGGACCCGCATCGGTAACCAGAGTACGAATCCGGGTGAAAGCGAAATAGCTTGTCCAGCGGAATCCATTGCTCAGTTCGATAGGTACCAGGTTTAACCCTACTTCCCAGCCTTTGTTATTGATCGAACCCGCGTTGACCACCTTGAAATTATATCCCGATGAAGAAGCCACGCGCTGTGAAACGATTTGATCCTTGGCATCCGAATTGAAATAAGTCAGATCCAAACCGATCCGATTTTTGAACATCTGCAATTCGACACCTGCCTCGTATTCCGTCTTGAACTCAGGACGAAGCTCGGCGTTGTTGAGCGTATTGCTGGCCGTAGCATTGTACACGATCTGCCCATTGAAAGCCCGATAAGCGACGCCCAAAGGATAGACGTTCTGAATGTTGTAAGGATCAGTATCCGATCCAACTTTACCGTAGGCTGCCCGTACTTTGAGCAGATCTATCTGAGAAGGCATCTTCAAAGCGTCCGACAGCACAACCGCGAGCGTAGCCGCCGGGTAGAAATAAGTGCGATTGTCCACGGGGAGCGTCGAAGACCAGTCCTTCCGTCCCGTCAAACCAACGAATACATAGTTCTTGAAGCCAAACTGCATATCGGCATAAACGCCGTACAGGCGGCGTAATGACCGAGAATCTTCATTGGCAAGCTGGGTAGCAGTAGCATCCAGGTTATTCAAGCCACGAGAGATAATATCTATACCGGAAGTGACCTGGCGGGTGCGAGTGCGTTGGTTAGCGTTACCACCAACTAAGGCCCGGAACGAGAAGTCCTCACTAAAGTCCTTAGTAATCGTCACAATAGCGTTATAGTCCTGTTCGGTGAAGCCGAGGTTGTCACGACGCACGAAGCCAAGGGGCGCAGATACACCGCCCTTGGCCTGGTAACGTTGACGCGCATCGGTGTAGGTATTGATACCACCTTTCACCAATACGCTGATCCAGGGAGCGATGTCATACGACAGCGCCATGTTACCGTAAGCCCGGTTCACAGTACTTAGCGAACGGTTGTACTTTACCGACCACAATGGGTTGTCCAAAGGACGGTAGAACAAGTTCTCCCCAGTTTGTGGGTTCTCAAAAGGATAGTTGTTCAGATCGAAGTTACGGGGCAGGTAAAAAAGGCGACCGAAGATCGAACCCTCGTTGCCAAACCCACCGTAGTCTGTATAGAAACCAGCGCCCAGAGGCGGGTTGTCGGTGGTTGTATTCACGTAATTGACATTACCACTCACTGTGACGCCGTTGGCCAGGATAGCGTTACCGCCAAAGCTCATGCTGGTACGCGAGCTTTCCTGAGTAGGGACGATACCCTTGTTGGTCATGCGCGAGAGGGTAGCGTTCAAGCTGGTCTTGTCGCCCGTGGAACTGATATTGATGCCATTCTCGATTAGGCTACCCTTGCGGAAGAAGCCGCCTACAACGTCGTGAGGGACCAAAGGTACAGCGACACCATTGCCATACTCATCGCACAAATTGGGGTAAATAGCACATAGGTCGTTACGCAGGTTGAGCGGATGCTCGCCCGTTCCCTGCGGATAGGGCTTGCCTTTGTTTGGCCCTTTGCTGTAAAAGGAAACGTCCTGCGTGTAGCGGGTACGGCCACCATATACTTCCTGGTTGATCTTGTCAACCTCCGCAGGGAAGGGTGCGCCCCAGTTTCCGATGAAACCACCGTTGTAGTTCTGGTTCGACCCCTGCATATATATGTCCTGATATTCAGGCAATGCCGAGATAGACTCCTGATTATACGAAGAGTTCAGCGTGATCTCCAGGCCCTTACGGGCCTTCTTGCTGCCCGCCTTGGTGGTGATAAGAATTACCCCGTTGATAGCGCGAGAACCATAAAGAGCCGCTGCAGCAGCACCCTTTAGTACCGAAACTGACTCGATGTTATTGGGGTCGATGTCGTAGGCGCGGTTAGAGGCACCCGTGTTGGAGGCGAAGCTACCCGAGCCACCGGCGTTCACCGAGTTGTCGAACGGAATACCGTCCACGACAAATAATGGTTGGGTAGAACCCGTCAGGGAGTTGAAGCCACGAATGTTGATCTTGGTCGCCTGGCCGGGCGCACCGCCACCGGCAGTAACGTTGACACCGGGCATCTTGGCCGAGAGCGCCCGCAGCGGATCCGGCTCGGAGCGTTGCGCCATTTCGTCACCATCGAGGCCCGACACAGCGTAGCCCAGCCCTTTTTTCTCGCGCTGGATACCGATGGCCGTGACGACCACCTCCTGAAGATTCTTGGTGTCGGAAGCCAACTGTATATTCAGTACGGAGCGGTTTCCAACGGCGAGTTCCTGGGTGACAGTTCCGACGAAACTGAAAACCAGCGTAGCATTAGACGAAGGCACGTTGATGGAATAGCTTCCATCGGAATCGGTGTTGGTACCCGTGTTGCTGCCTTTTACAACCACGGATACGCCGGGAAGTGCACTGCCGTCTTCCGAGGCAGTCACTTTGCCGGTAACTTTCCTGTCCTGGGCAACCGCAGCCACCCAAGTCGAGCACACCAATACGAGGCTCAACAGTAAATTTTTCCTCATTTACTAATTAGTTTAGGTTAAAAATAGGATAAACGTTGATGCAAATGTAATGAATGAGAAACACAATCCAAACGATCACTATTAAATTTATTATACCAAAGATTGTACAATACACATACCCATTGAGTAGAATAAAATTCTGAACGATCCCTCTTTATTGCAGTTACAAACCCTAAATAAACCCCGAATAGGCTCATTTGACAAAGTTTTTCTTAACAATTCCTTCATGTATAAAGACAATACTAGGCAAGACAATAGTATGCTTGCCGCGCGTTTTTTATTGGAAATGTGCAAAACTTTGGCTGTGGCTTTTTTTAAAAAAACGCGGGAGAAGGAGAAAATCAGGGTATAGCCGGGACAGGGGTATGCTGCAACACCTGCTTGGCGTGGCGGTAGCCCAGCACGAACAGTTCGCGGGCTTTGCGAAGGTCATACACGCTGTAATCGCCTAATTGCGGGGCTTCCAAAAGCAGATTGCACTTTGCGAAGCGCTCCTTCGTCTTGGCGTGAACGGCCAAAATCATACTGCGGTAAATTACCTCGCGGGTGGAGCGGGGCGGGTGCAGTAATTTGAACGGATTACAGTGGACGCCGATGATGTAGTCGGCCACGCCTTCCAGCGGCTCTACGGGCATGTTGCTCAGTACGCCACCATCCACCAGATGCCGTCCCTGATATTCCATGGGTGCAAAAAGCCCCGGCAGACAGCTTGACGCCAGCACGGGGCGGGCCAGTTCGCCCTCCCGAAAATAGACCGTCTCGCCCGCAAGAATATCGGTCGCCGATACGACGAGGGGTATCTTCAAAGTCTCGAAGGTATTTTCGGGAATGTATTTCTTAAGAATCTCTTCCAGGCGATCCATGCGCAGCAAGCCGCTGCCTGCGAAGGTCGGGCGCACGTAGCGGACAAAGCTGGTGCCGATGATCATTTCCAGGATTTCGTCGGGTGTGTAGCCGTAGGCCAGGAGGCTTCCGGCAATGGCCCCGGCGCTGGTGCCGCTGATGATGTCGGGAAAAATGCCGTGTTCGTTAAGCGCCTTCACCGCGCCGAGGTGTGAGACGCCCCGCGCGCCGCCGCCGGAAAGTACGAGTCCTATCATAGCTATTGAACTATTGAATCGTGTAATTGTTGAAACGCTCCCCGTTTGCGAATCCTTACGCCTTTTTCCGTTTTTTCAAGAATTGCCGCTTCGTAGTTGGGGTCGTGTTCAAAAATCAGGATAGCGTTTTCTTCGACTGCCCGGTTCAAGACGCTCTCTTTTTCCTCCATCGTGAGCAAAGGCCGCACGTCGTAGGCCATCACCCAGGGAAGCGAAATATGCCCCGAAGAGGGAATGAGGTCGGCGGCGTAAATCAGGGTTTTGTTTTTGTATTGTATGACGGGCAACATCATTTGCTCGGTGTGGCCTTTTACCTTGATGAAGTCGATGTTGGGAAAGGGTGAACGCTCTCCAATGAACTTCAACTGTCCCGATTCCTGGATGGGCAGAATGTTTTCCTTTAGAAAAGAAGCTTTTTCGCGCGGGTTGGGATGCAAAGCCCACTGCCAATGGTCGGCGTCGGACCAGTAGGTGGCGTTAGGGAAGGTTAGCCGAAGCTTTTCCCCATCGCGCACCACGGCCCCGCCTACATGGTCGAAGTGCAGGTGCGTGAGCAGGACGTCCGTGATGTCTTCGGGTGCAAAGCCCGCTTCGCGGATGGATTTCAGCAATGTGGCGTCGCCGTGCGGCTCGTAGTAGCTGAAAAACTTCTCGCTTTGCTTGTCGCCCATGCCCGTGTCGATCAGGATTAGGCGGTCGCCGTCCTCGACCAACAGGCAGCGCATGGCCCAGGTGCAGAGGTTGTTGGCGTCGGCGGGGTTGTGTTTTTGCCAAAGCACTTTCGGAACGACGCCGAACATGGCCCCGCCGTCGAGTTTGAAAAATCCGGTGTTTATTACGTGGAGGTTCAAAATTAGTTGAGAGTTGAGAGTTGAGAGTTGAGACGGGGCCGCCCGTGCGGTTGAAAATGACTGTTTTTTCTCAAAAAAAAGTATAATCCGCCAATCTTATCTTTTTTGGATGAGCCAAGATAAAGAATTAAACCCTTCAACCCTTCACCCCTTCAACAATAGCAAGTCACCAATGCAATTACGCACGTTTCCGCTTTTCGTTCTGGCCTTTTTGTTTTTTGGATTAAATACCAAGACCCACGCCCAAGCTCCCATTACCTACGTCAACACGCTGATCGGTACCGAACCGGCCTCGGCGGGTAGTGCCCAGCGACACAGCACCAGCGGCGGCGAGCTGAAAGGCCAAACTATGCCCGCCGGGGGCACACCCTACGCCATGACGCAGTGGACGCCCCAAACCCAGGCGACCGAGACAAAATGCGTAGCCCCGTATTATTTCAAAGACACGAAAATCCAGGGCTTCCGGGGAACGCACTGGCTCAACGGCTCCTGCGTACAGGACTACGGCTCAGCTACGATCATGGCGGTTTCGGGTGAGCTAAAAACCCGTCCCCAGCAACGGGCGTCACGTTTTAGCCACGATCAGGAAGTCGCTACGCCCGCCTACTACTCGGTGGATTTGCTCGATTATGAAATCAAAGCTGAAATGACCGCCACCGCCCGCTGCGGCCTGTTGCGGTTCAACTTCCAAAGCAGCGACAACCATACCATTCTGCTGGAACCCAACAGCGACGAGGGCGAAGGTTTCGTGGAGATTTTCCCCGAAAAGGGCGAAATTGTAGGCTACAACCCGGTTCACCGTATTTATCAAGGTTCGGGGCAATCCGCCGGGTTCAGCGGGTACTTCGTGGTGCAGTTCGACAAGCCCTTCGACCAGTACGGCACCTGGCGCGACGAGGCCATTCAGGCCAATACCAACGCCGCGATTGGCAGCAAAAAGCGGGGCGAAAGTTTGGGTGCCTACGTTTCTTTTGGTCAAAAAACTCAAACCGTGACCGTGCGGGTTGGTACTTCCTTTACCAGCCTGGAAGCGGCCCGCGAAAATCTAGCAGCTGAGATGCCGGATTTCAATTTTGAAAAAATAAGAAAAGCCAACGAAGCCATCTGGAATCAGGCCTTGGGCAAAATGACCGCACAAGGTTCCCAAGAAGATAAGACGCTATTTTACAGCGCTCTATACCGCAGCAAACTCACACCACGCCTTTTCTCGGATACGGACGGCAGCTACCCGAGCTTCGCGGGCGGGACACCCATCCGTAACACCAACGGCCAGGAGTACTACTGCGATTTCAGCCTTTGGGATACCTTCCGCAGCGCCATGCCGCTGCACATTCTGCTGGAACCCAAAAAGGCCGCCGACATGATGCAATCGCTCACTACCAAAGCCGAGCAGGGTGGCTGGATGCCGATTTTCCCCTGCTGGAACAGCTACACCGCCGCCATGGTCGGCGACCACGTGCTAAGCACGATGGCCGACGCCTACGCCAAGGGCGTGCGCGGCTTCGATGTTGAGAAGGCGTACAAGTATTTACGAAAAAACGCCTTTGAACCCAATACCGACCCCGAAAGCTACGCCGCCGGACAAGGCCGCCGGGCGTTGGACTCCTACCTGAAATACGGCTACGTGCCGCTGGAAGACAGCGTGTGGCAAGCCTTTCACAAGCGCGAGCAGACCTCGCGGACGCTGGAATACGCCTACGACGATTTTTGTCTTTCGACTTTGGCGCAAGCACTCGGCCATAAGGAAGATGCGCTTTTACTCAAAAAAAGGGCTTTGAACTACAAAAACGTCATCGATCCCGGCACGGGCTACGCGCGCGGACGCCACGCCGATGGCCGCTGGAGCGCCAATTTCGACCCATTCGCCACCCGCGCCAGCTTCATTACCGAAGGCTCCCCGGCGCAGTACACGTTTTTTGTACCCCAAGATGTAGCCGGTCTCATACAGCACGTGGGCGGACGCAAGGCTTTTGTCGATAAACTGGACACGCTTTTTCAACAAAACTACTACTGGCACGGCAATGAACCCAACCACCAGATTGCCTACCTCTACGCCTACGCTAGTGAGCCGTGGAAAACACAGCAGCAGGTACGGAAAATTATAAATGAAGAATACGGCACCACGCCCAACGGCCTGAGTGGCAACGAGGATGGCGGGCAGATGTCGGCCTGGCTGGTGTTCAGCATGGCGGGACTTTATCCGGTTTGTCCCGGTACGCCTTACTACGTGCTGGGCAGTCCGTCCCTGTCAGAAGTGGCCCTCAAACTCGACAACGGGAAGACTTTCAAGATCATCGCCAAAAATAGTGTCCAAGATGCGCCTTATATCCAATCAGCCAAATTGAACGGTAAGCCTTTTACCAAAACCTACCTCACGCACGAGCAACTGACGGCGGGCGGGGAGTTGGTTTTGGTGATGGGGAAAATGCCGAATAAGGCATGGGGGGCGGGGAAGGGTGACGTGCCGCCTTCTAATTTTGAATGATAGAATGATAGAATGAGTGAATATTGCTTTACCCTGTTCTTCTATCATTCTATCATTGAACCAATAACTTCCTGCTGTACACCGCCTTGTTGGTTTGCAGCCGGACTACGTAGTGCGTTCGCTGAACCCGGCGCAAATCCAGCATTACTTTATTACTTTCCAGCAGCTGGGCGGGGGCGGGCTGCACCCGGCCCGCGAGATCGACCAATTCCACGTTTTTCAACTCCTCCCCCATTGGCCACACCAGGCGGGCTTCGGTGGTGGCGGGATTGGGGTAAAGTACGACTAATTCAGAGAGAGGTTCCACGGCGGTGATGGTCTCGCGGAAAATGGGGATTACCTCATAATTGCCGCCCAGCAGAACGCGGCGGACCGTGGCCTCGTCCACCTCGAACCAGTCGCGAAGCAGGCTGGCGTACACCTGCCGAAAATCGTGTTCGATGGCGATGTTGTTTTTGACCAACTTGCTCAGGTCGGGGCTGTTGCCGATGAACTGGGTCTTGATGCCATGGCCGAACACGAACTGCGGCGAGGCCCAGCCGTGGTCGGTGCCCGCGCTGCCGTTGGAGTAGGCGCGGCGGCCAAACTCCGAGAACGTCATGCCCACCACCCGGTCGTCGAGTTTGCTGGTTTTGAGGTCGTCCAGGAAAGCTTTGGTCGCCTCGGCCAACTGCGTGAGCAGGTTATTGTGCAGGATGAGCTGGTTGGCGTGGGTGTCGAAGCCACCTAGTGTCACATAGTAAACCTTGGTTCGTAAGCCGCCTTTGATCAGGCGCGACACTATTTTGAGTTGATCGGCCAGGCGGTTGCCCGCCGGGTAGTTGGCGCTGCTATTCCCCTTGGCGGCAGCGGCTTTAAGCTGGTCGGCGTAGGCCACCGAGAGCGTCTGCTGGCTGCGGACGAAGTCCACGTAGTCGTTGGCCAGGGCGTTGAGGTTGGGCGAAGGCGGTGCGGCGGGTTTTTCGCCGATGAGTCGGGCGAAGGTGTCCACGTCCTGAATCGCCAGCGCCACCGACTGTCCGGGACCGAGCAGGGCCGTGGAAGCGACCGCGCTGATCTGGATCGCCAGCGGGTCGGGCATTTGTTGGTTGGGGTAGCCTTCGGGATAGCCCGCGAAGCGCTCACCCAGGTAGCGGCCCAGCCAGCCCGAGGTCGTGTCGTTGGGCGAGCTATCGCCTTTGAACCAAATATCGTTGGCCTGGAAGTGCGAAAAGCTCGGGTTTTCGTAGCCCACGTTCTCGACAATCGACAGGCGACCATCGTTGTACAAATCCTGGAAACCTTTGAGCGAGGGGTGCAGTCCGGCTTGTTCGCGGTAGCGGAGTTTCAGCACCTTGGCCTCCTCGATGGCAATGTTGGCCCTGATTTTCTGGTAGGTTCCCATCTGATCCAGCGGAATGACGGTATTCAGCCCGTCGTTACCGCCGTTGAGCTGGATCACCACCAACACGCGATCGTTGGCGTCGGCGGTGGTGCCGAGGGCATTCAGGAAAGCCGAAGCCTCCTGCCCAAAGGCCCGCGCCCCCAGCCCGTTCAAAGTCCAGGGCAGCAGGGCGGTAAGGGAGCTAGTTTTTAGGAATGAGCGTCTTCTCATAGTTGAGAGTTGAAAGTGGAGAGTTGAGAGTGGAGAATAATAGCATTCACCTCAAAATCAAAATTTTACTATATAATTATTGTAAAAATGAATTAACCCAGCAATAGTAAGAAGTTGACAGTCTCATTGGATTTTTTCGTGTCAAAAGCACTCTCAACTCTCAACTCTCAACTCTCAACTCTCAACTCTCAACTAAGAAAGTTGATATTCCGCCAACCTCAGCACGTACGTTACCAAAAGATTAAGGCGGAAGCGGGCCTCGTCTTCCAGGCCCTTGTCCTTATATTTATTCCAAATCTCGGTCCATTCGTAGCGGGGGATGCCGTCGAGCATCGCGTCGTCCACCAGGTTGTCGAGTTGGGCCTGCGTGGGTTCCACGGCCATGAGCAGGCCCCACACTTCGCGGGCGAGAACCAGCGGGTCGCCGGGGTCGCTGACGAAGGAGACGACCCATTTCAGGGTGTCGACCTGGACGCCGAAATTTCGCACGCCTTTTATCAAAACATCCGTCAAATCGCCGCGCAAGCCCAGCGTGGTGCCGCTGATCCAGATTTTGTAATAACCCGTGTCGTAGTAGGGCCGCCAGCCGAATACCGTCGGTTGTTCCAGCACCTCCATTTCCATGAGCTTAGTGCGGTACAGCAGGTTGTTGGTGAGGGCGTCGTACTTGCTGCGTTCCTTTTCGGGCGAGGGCAACGGGTTTTCCAGCGCCACGAAACTCCCCATGACAAAGTCCAGCGGCGAGCGGATTTGGCCGCCGCGCAGGGCGGGGTCGAAAAAGTGGTCGCTGGTCAGCATCCGCTTGATGAGCGGCTTGAGTTCGCGGTCTTTCCGAAAGTCGACGGCCAGCGGCTCGATGAAGTTTTTCTCCACGTCGTCGCTGATTTCGCCCGTGAAGTACCAGCGGTACAACTTGCGGACGATGAAGCGGGCCGACTCGGGATGGGCAAAAATCATATCCAGCAGTTCGCCCAACTCTAACTCGCCGCCCTGGTCGCCTGAACGGCCTTCGATGGCTTTGTTCTGGAAATTTTCCGAGAAAACTTTTTTATCCTGGTCGTGCAGACCCGCGTAAAACCGCGACTGGATCACCTCCGTCATGGCGTTGCGGTAGTTGATTGCCTTCCAGCCCGTAAGCACGCGGGCAGTTTCCTTCACGTCGGATTCGGTGTAGAAGCCCCGGCCCAGCGTGAATAGCTCCATCAGCTCGCGGCCATAGTTTTCGTTGGGCTTGTCCTTGGTGTTCTCAGTGCCGTTGAGATAGCGGAGCATCGCCGGGTCCTGGGTGATGTCGGTAACGAAGGTGCGGAAGTTGCCCAACGCATTGCGTCGGATGGTTTCGAGATAGCGGTGCTGGAAGCGCACGTCCTGGATCGTGTCCGATTCAGTGACGAAGTGATTCTGCCAGAATAACGTGATTTTCTCGGCAAAGCCGCGCTGCGGATCGAGCATCAGTCCCAGCCACCACTTCTTTACTTGCGCCCGGCGCTGGTTGTCGAGCTGATTGCGCTTTTGCTGGTCGGTTTCGGGCGCCCCCCAGCCCAGGTCATGGAAGGTTTTGCCGTCGGTGTCGGTAGGCGGCGGCGGGGCGGGAGCTTTGGCCAGGTCGTCGAATAGCTCGGCGGCCGTGCGGCCCTTGTAAGCCTTCAACTGCGCGGGCGATGCCCCAAAGGCGGCCCGCCGCAGGAAATGGGCGATATCGGATGGAGCGAGAGGTTGGGTACGTAGCTGTGTCCAGGCCATTTTTTTTGGGTCAACCGGTACGCCGGCGCGGGTCAACGGTTTGGGTATACAAGGACGGAAATATAAAGGAAAATATCGCCTTCGAGGTGGTAGGGAGGAATGGGGTGGACTGGTCTTTTTTTAATTTTTTCCTTTGAACACCAGGGCCGCTTTTTTTACTACGCGGAACTACCTGGGTTTGTTGCAGCAAAGGAAAGAAAAAGAATTAAATTCTTAATGAATAAATTTCTTGTTATCAGTAGCTTGCAAGTGTACTCACTAGTGATACGATAAGGTATAGGTGAGACGACCATGGCTTTTTTATAAATGACAATTTACCTACCCCCTTCCTTTTGAAAAACTACTCGGCTACCGTTTTCTTACTCGTCCTTACCATTCTTCTGACCTGCTGCAACGAATCACCGGATACCTCTGATCAAAAGGAGGTACTTTATCAGGTTTCTACGATCGATGCCCTGCTTGCCGGAGGATACGACGGGGAGGTAAGCTGTGGGCAGGTACGCCAGCACGGCGACTTCGGCATAGGTACTTTCAACGGGCTCGATGGCGAAATGCTGCAACTGGACGGAAAAGTGTACAAGATCAAGTCCGACGGTAAAGTATATATAGTGGCAGATTCTACCCAAACTCCCTTTGCCTCAACTACCTATTTCGAGGCCGATACGGTACTTCCAATCACTGACCCCCTCATTTACAAACAATTACAGGCAATGATCGACAGCATTATCCCCACTGAAAATATTTTTTACGCCATAAAGGTAGAGGGAGTGTTCAGCAAAATGAAGGCCAGGAGCGTGCCCCGGCAATCGAAACCCTATCAGCCGCTCGTGGAGGTCGTGAAAACCCAGCCTGTTTTCGAGTACGAACGCGCTGAGGGTACTTTGGTGGGATTTCGTACCCCGCCCTACATGCAGGGTCTCAATGTGCCGGGCTACCATCTTCATTTTATCAATCAAGAACGCAATAGAGGCGGACACGTCCTGGATTGTACCATCGACAAGGCTACGCTTTCCATTGATTATACCTCTAACTTTCACATGGTACTTCCCAGTTCTGGTAGTTTTCATCAGCAGGATCTCACGCAGGACAGACAGGAGGAATTGGAGAAGGTAGAGAAGTGAGGTAAGGTACTTTACGGTTAGTTTCCACTAAACTCAAACCGACAACGGTGGCTCTTAAAATATTCTCAATCATACAACTGATCGACATTTAGCCGAACGATGCGAAGATCGGGCAGACCCGCGCCGCGACTATAGGCTAACAGCACATGGTCATAGTCGAAGTGGATCGCCGTATAGCAGAAAGTACCCTCGGGATCGTCTTCCAAATTCTGCAAATGCCGCCATGTTTTACCCTCGTCCCTGGAAATAGCCACCGTCAGCGGACTGCGTTGACCTTTGAAGTACCCCGGCCCCGTCGCGCCGTTGTTGTTCCAGACCAGCAGCAGGTCATTCGTCATCGGGATGCGCTCCATCGAGGCGGGTGAGATTGGCGACGCGATGGTACTTGGTTCGATTTGGCTCCACGTTTGGCCCTGATCGCTTGAATATGAAAAGTATTGTACGCCGCCGTTGGCCCGCATATACATGAGGAGTCGGCCGTCTTTCAACTCCACCACTCCTGGTTCCTGAGTAATGACGTCTTCTGCGTTGGGTACTTGCTGGCCCGTTTGCCAGCTTGTTCCGGCGTCATCGGAGTAGTAGCAGCGCAAACTACCCTTGTTGTTCCATTCAGTATCCGGGGTTTTGTGGAGGGAGACGGGTAGGACGATGCGCCCGGATTTCAGTTGGGTGGCGCGGTCGTTATTCATGACAAAGTACCCTGGTTGGTCGGTGATGCAGGGCTGGGGTTGGCCCCAGGTTTTGGCTTCATCGATGGAGTAGCGGACGTAGGGGATATTGTCGCTGCGCGAGTTTTTGCGGGCGTAGAACAGCGCGATGCGGCCATCATGCAGCCGCAGCAGCGAGACAGACATGACGTTCATTTTTCCCTCGTTCTTTACCACTACCTCATCTTCTTCCGTCCAGGTTTGGCCGCCGTCGGCGGAGTACCTTGCCACTAAGTCCGCCGGGGCGAAGTCGCTGCCGCCTTTGCCGAAGTACCTGGTGTAGATGAACAGGATGCGGCCGTCGTTGAGCGTGACGAAGTCGCCTTCGCTGTTGCGGGGGTTGTTGTCGTGGGCGCGGAGGTCGAGGACGATTTGCTTGGGCAGGTTGTGCTGGGCTTGGGCCGTCAGCAGCGTAAGAAATTGAAAAAGAATTGCCGCAAAATTTTTCATAGAATTCATGCCGCAAACCCCACCCCCATCTCGGCCTGTTCGTACAAATGCTGGAATACCGCATCTCTTTTTAGCGTGAAAACATTCCGGTCGTAGGACTCGGGCAAGTAGTTGTTCAATATCTCTTGAATCTTGTGCCGCACTGCCTCCTG
>JBBSKK010000020.1:0-15685 GCA_038256395.1 Cytophagales bacterium
TCAGAGGTTCCATTCCGTCTGAAATGGCGTTTGATTTGAGAGAATACACAAAAATATCACGATTGGATTGGGACAGTGACATTTCTTAGTTAGCAATGCTGTCATTGATTACATCGGATATAAATTGCCAATCCTGTCGGCACTAGGACTAGATAGAATTGTCGACAGTAATCTGAACGTTTCCATCATTGTCAGAATTGAGGTGCTGGGCTTCAAAGGACAAGTTGATAAGATGCAAGAAATCAGAGATTTTCTCGATCTGGCAACTACATTTTATGTAAATGATGATATAGCCGATAAAACTATTGACCTACGAAAAACTCGTCCAAAGCTCAAGTTAGGAGACGCTATTATCGCCGCTACTGCTTTGGTTAACGACTTCATTATCATTACCCGAAACATCGACGATTTTAAGCATATCGAAGGACTGAAATATTTGAATCCGCACGAAATTGAATAATCTTTTAGCAGTCATTCCAACCATTCTGCTTCCCGGCGGGTCTATCCTAAAAGCACCAAAACCAAAAACGCCGTGAAACAACTTGCAATTACCGCCACAGTCTGTTTGCTGCTCTTCTCCTGCAAATCCGACTCCATCGACGCCAAACTCAGCGACAAGATCCTGAAATACCAGGATGTGGTAAACCTTACGGGCGGTAGCCTGACTTTTGCCGACATCGAGGATAGTCGATGCCCCGAGGACGTGCAGTGCGTTCGGGCGGGCGAGGCCATCGTGACGCTGCAAACCCGCGCCGCGCCGACAATCAACGAAACGCAAATTGTAAAAATGTGCCTGGGCGATTGCATTTCACTTTATCCAAAAGGCGGCTTCCGGGAAGCCGATACCGCCAACATCAGCCTTGACGGTACCAAGTACCGCCTTATCCTGACGGAAGTCAATCCTTACCCGCACACGACCAAACCCGTGCAAAAAAAGGATTACAACATCAAGCTGAAAGTGGAACAAAATCCGTGAACGAAGAAAGCCGCAACGATGCGGCTTTCTTTTTATCAAAACTCCAAAAGCTAACTACACTTCCTCAGTCTGCGCAAGTTTGCTCATCCTATACCCATAAGTGAAGTAAATCACCAGACCAATCGCCAGCCATATCACAAAAATCAGCCAGTTGGACGAGCCAAGCTCCGTCATCAGGTACAGATTGGTGAGAATTCCCATGACAGGCAGAATCGAGAAATTGTACTTATAGCTCATCACCGAAAGGGTAATCCAGGCGAGCCAAAAGATTATGGTCAGAATTTTGTGTTCAAAAATGTACATGATTGAAGCCGTTCGCCACTCTTCCAGCACACCCTGACCATAGATAAAAAGTAGAACCAGGGCTACAATCAGTCCTAATCCTACCAGGTATTTCCCGTTCAGATAAGGCACCCGAAACTTCGACTGCTTGGAAATTCCCGAATAATCGAGGTACAGCACGCCCCCGCACACCAGGATAAAGGCGAAAAAAGTACCCACGCTAGTCAGATCCACAAAGAAATCCATCTCGAAAAACAGAGCTGGAACTCCCACCACAAAGCCCGTGACAATGGTGGCGAAAGAGGGAGTATGGTACTTGGGGTGGATTTTGGAAAAACGCTTCCACAGCAGTCCGTCGCGGCTCATCGTCATCCAAATCCGGGGTTGGCCGAGTTGGTACACCAGCAACGCACTCGTGATGGCAAGGACCGAACTCACCGAGATGACGCCCGCCATGAAATTCATGTCGATGCGCTGGAAGACAAACGCCAGCGGGTCATTCACATTTAGTTCGGTGTAGTTGACCATGCCCGTGAGTACCAGCGTGATGAGGACGTACAGCACCGTACAAATCAGCAACACGTAAATCATCGCCTTGGGCATATCACGCTGCGGGTCTTTACACTCCTCGGCGGTAGTCGAGATGGAGTCGAAGCCGATGAAAGCGAAGAAAACCGCCGCCACGCCGCTCAGCACACCCTTGACACCATTGGGCGCGAAGGGTATCCAGTTGACGGGCTTGATGTAAAACGCCCCGACCACAATCACCAGCAGCACCACGCCGA
This sequence comes from Cytophagales bacterium, assembly GCA_038256395.1. Taxonomy (GTDB): domain Bacteria; phylum Bacteroidota; class Bacteroidia; order Cytophagales; family Spirosomataceae; genus Persicitalea. Next base: position 2,044 of record JBBSKK010000020.1, read on the forward strand.
CTTTCAGCACTACCATAATGTTGCTCGCCGTGCGCGATTCCTTGATGCCGATATAGACCAAAGCCGTGACCAAGAGCGTGATAATGCCGGCGGGCAGGTTGAAGATAATGTGCCAATCGCCAATCATCGGGGCGTTCTGGTAAGCCAAAGCGAGGTTCTGGTCGGCCAGGTTGAGCGAGTCGATGCCGTCCGTCTGCAACTTGGCGAACCTGTCCGCCGCCGCGATGGGATTGGTGGACAGCCAGGCCGGAAACCTGATCCCGAATCCTTCCAGCATACTCACGAAGTACTGCGACCACGAAATGGCTACCACCATGTTGGAAACGGCGTATTCCAGAATCAACGCCCAGCCGATAATCCAGGCAAATAATTCGCCGAAAGCCACATAGGCGTAAGTGTAAGCACTACCCGAGACGGGAACCGTGCTGGCAAACTGCGCGTAGGAAAGGGCCGTGAACACGCAGGCAATGGCCGTGAACATAAACAGCAGCGATACGGCGGGACCGCCGTTGAAACTTGCCAGGCCAATGGTGCTGAATATCCCGGCCCCGATAATGGCCGCAATGCCCAGCGACACCAGGTCACGGACGCCGAGGGTTTTGACCAGGCCGCCCGATTCCATGTCGGCTTTGTGAGCCTCGCCCATGATTTGGGAAACGGTTTTCTTGCGAAAGAGGGAAGAATTTTTAGCCATGCAGAAGGAGGTTTGGCGGGTTGGGTTTACGAAATAAGCGGCTAAAATAGCGATATTCCGCAAGCTAGAAAGAAAGGTCGCGCATTAGGTGGACTTGGATGAGCAAATCGACCGATTATTTATGCAGCTTCTCAAACTTCGGTCGCGCTAACTCAGCCGCACCCCAAACAAATCCCGCGACCGCACGTAAATCCACGACACTACCCCGATCGTGACCACGCCACCGATCAGCACCGACGGCACCGTCCCCAGCAGCTTGGCCCCCACGCCCGACTCGAAGGCTCCCAACTCGTTGGACGAACTCACGAAAATCCCGTTGACCGCCGCCACGCGGCCCCGCATTTCGTCGGGCGGGTAAATTTGCAGGATCGTTTGCCGGATAATAACGCTCACGCTGTCGCAGGCACCCGTCATGAACAGCGCGAAGGTGGAAAGCAAAAACGATTCGGAGAGCGCGAAGATGATCGTGAACAGGCCGAAGCCCGCCACCGCCAGCAGCATATTGCGCCAGGCTGTGTGCGTGGGCGGGTGGTACGCCATGAAAAACATGGTGAGTAGCGCCCCTACCGCCGGAGCGGCCCGCAGAACGCCCAGTCCCTCCGGCCCAACGTGCAGAATGTCCTCGGCAAATACGGGCAGGATGGCCACGACCCCACCAAACAGCACCGAAAATAAATCCAGCGAAATGGCGTACAACACGATACGCGTGTTGAACACAAAGCGCAGCCCTTCTTTCAAATTTTGCCAGATCGTGCCGGGATTGGTTGCCATCGGGACGGGCTTTTTGCCAATCATGGAAATCAAAAACAGGCAGCCCACAAAGCAGCCGATCACGACCAAAAGTGTATTGGCCAAGCCGATAAATACGTAAAGAAATCCGGCAATGCCTGGCCCCGCCACCGAACCCGCCTGCCAGAACGAACTGCTCCAGGTGGACGAATTGTGGTAAATGGCGCGGGGAACCAAAAAAGGTTTTAGCGATGAGGAAGACGGCGAATAAAAGCCCTTAGCCGCGCCAATCAGAAAGAAAACCGAGTAGATCAGAATCAGTCTCCCCTGCAAAGTATAGTGGTCGAAAAAGCCGGGCTGGAAAATCAGGTACAGAATGAAGGAGGCTACGATAATAACGCTCAGACTGATGCGCAATACGTTACGCTTGTCGAAGCGGTCGGCCACGTAGCCGCCGAAGAGCGACACCATCACGAACGGCACCACCTCGGCCAGGCCAATCAGCCCCAGCGAAAGCGGATCGTGCGTGAGTTTATACAATTCATAGCCCACGATAACCTCCTGCATCAGAAACCCGACCGTGAACAGAAAGCTGTTGGCGATAAAAAACCGGAATTCCGGGTAGCGCAGGGCGGCGTAAGGGTCTTTTGGGGGCGGCTGAGTCAAGGAGTAGGCGGGAGCCTTTGTTTTGTTTAAAAAAGCCTTCGGTGATTTTGCGCGCAAAGGTAACGCCCGCTGTTGGGATAAAAAGCATAAAAACTGGTCGGATTCGGAATGTCCACCCAGCTTTTTTCGTTAGCGTGAAAAAACGCCAACAAATCTGTCAGGCTGACCGAAGCCGAAGCCCACCATGCAAGACATCGAACCCTTTTACAACTGGGAAAAGCACTACGTAGCCAACCGCGATAAGAATTCGCCCTTTTATGGACGCGAACCCAACTTGGAGTACTACGAACACGATATTTACGGCTACTACATCCACCCGTTCTGGGACGAAATCGGCTCTGAGACGCTGTATGTGAAGGTACTGTACGCCGATTATGACCAAAACTACGTCATCATCGAACTCTTCGGCGAGTGGAACGACGCCCTGCACAACGACATCATGTACTTCAAGCGGCGCGTGGTGGACGAGTTCGTGGCCGTCGGCATCGATCAGTTCATCCTAATTGGCGAAAATGTCATGGACTTCCACGGTGCCGAAGACGACTATTACGCCGAGTGGTTCGAGGACATCGGAGACGGCTGGATCGCCGCCGTCAGCTTCCGCGAACACGTGGAGCGCGAATGGCAGCGCTTCCGGCTGGATTATTACCTCAATTTCGGCGGCACGTTACAGCTCACCGACTGGCGCACTTTGACACCCCAGGTTTTTTACGAAATTGTCAAGAGCTTAGTGATCAGGAGATTGACATGAAATAAGGCAAACCTTGCGGGTTTGCCCTCTCAGTTTCTGAGTAAAAATTCCGGGGTCTAGTTGTCAGCCAGGGCTTTGTCGATCGCGGCCATCAATTCTTTTATTTCCTCCTTGGCGGTCACGAAACGTTCGTCGGTCATGGGCCTTTGGAGTTCGAGAAGGTTGGCCTGTATCTTATCGCGGTCGCGTACCAATTCCTTACGCTTGTCCACCCATTTTTCGCGGTTAGGCTGGTTAGGGTCGGTCACCTTGGGGTCTAGCTCGCTGATTTTTTCACTCAGACTTTTTTGGCGGTTCTGCAATTCGATCATGTAGTTCTTCTTGGCCGCCTCGAGTTCTTTAGCGGTATCCGACAGGTCTTCTCTTACATCGGCCAGGTCCGAGGTGTCGTCGGCGCTTCGTATTTCGGAGCGCGCGACGTCGGCCTCGTCTATCGCGTCGGCTTGTTCTTCGGCGTACTCTTCCTTGCCGTCCTTAGTGTTGTCGCAGCTCGTCAGGAGCCAGCCGGTGGTGAGGCAAGCGTAAAGGGCGGTGGCGATTACTACTTTTTTCATCATTTGCAGGGTTGGTTGTTGGTGCAAAATTTATAAGGTCAAAGAGTTGGTCAAAATTAATGCCATTCTTCTGAAGAAGCGAATGGGGCAAATACTGCGTAACAAATTCCTCATTTTTCTTTATTGAGCGTTAACCTTCTTCCTTGCAAAGCAATTACCGGCTTCGTACATTTCGCTTTCAACTACCCAACCCTTATTGTATTTTTATGGAAGAAAAACCAAACCCCGCCGCCGAACAAGCCGCCGAATCTCTGGAACGCAAACAGGAGGCCGCCGAGAAACTCGCCGCCGAAGGAAAAACCCTGGTGACCGAAGAAGTGACCAAAGCGGAGGCTAAGGCCAACGAAGCGGTCAAAGAGGTCGAAAATAAAATCACGGCAGATGTCAAGCAAGCGGAAGACGAGGCCCTTAAAGTGAAAGCCGCCGCCGCCGAAGCAGCTAACCAAGCAGGGGCCGAAGCGCAGTCTCTGGCGGAAAAGGCTAGTGACAAGGCCGAAGATGTAAAGGAAGAGGTGGCCGAAAAACCCGCCTCCACCCAAGAAAAAGCCGAAGCCATCAAAGCTGAGGCCGTCGCGGAGGTGGATGATATGAAGGATAAGGCAACGGAAAAAATCTCAGAAACCAAGGCCGAAGCTCAGTCGTTGGCCGACAAGGCTAGCGACAAATTGGAAGAGCTGAAAGCCGGAGCTTCCGAAAGAGCCACCGAAGCTAAAGCAAAAATTGCTTCTCTGTCCAACAAAGCCGCCGAAGAATTGGGAGAACTGCGCGAAGAAGCCGTAAAAAAGGCGGGTGAAGCCAAAGCGAAGATCGAGTCGCTGACCGCAAAAGCCACCGAAGGGATGGAGGATTTCCGGGAAGACGCCGCCGAAAAAATGACCGAAGTAAAGGAAAAAACTGCCGAAATCCGGGTCAAAGCCGCCGAAGAACTGGACGAACTCCGGGAGGAAGCCGAAGAAAAATTGGCGGAAGCGAAAGAAAAAGCCACTAAAATTGCGGCTAAAGCCGCCGAAGAATTTGAGGACATCAAAGAGGACGCCGCCGAAGCCCTGGAAGCCACCAGAACGAAAGCGAAGGGTTTCTGGGCGAGACTTTTTGGTAAATAATATTCGGGTTTTAGGGAAGATTTCATCGGACTGGTCTATCTGTGGCATGGGGTTCCATGCCACAGATAGACCAGTCCATTTTATAACTTACATAGTGAGATGGCTTACTAAATGAGTAAAAAATTGAGCGCAAAGATTTGGTGGACAAGCTCATCGACCCCTCGCTCCGCAAGGACATCGACATTCAGCTCCTTCACGCAAACAAATCACTCGACAGATAGCGGTCACCCCGGTCGCAGACAATCGTCACAATTAGGCCATGATCCAACTCCTGCGCCAACTGCACGGCGGCCCAGGCCGCCCCACCGCTACTCATGCCGGCAAACACGCCCTCTTCCCGCGCCAGGCGGCGCGTCATTTCCGTCGCATTCTCGACCGAAATCTCAATCACGCGATCCACGCGATCGGGTTCAAATATCTTAGGCAAGTACGCCTGCGGCCATTTCCGAATGCCGGGAATGCTGGCGCCGTCGGTTGGCTGACAGCCCACGATTTGTACATCGGGATTCTGCTCTTTCAGGTAGCGCGAAGTACCCATGATGGTACCCGTGGTACCCATAGACGACACGAAATGCGTGATTTTTTGCTCCGTGTCGCGCCAGATTTCTGGCCCGGTGCTGCGGTAGTGCGCCTTCCAGTTGTCGGGATTGGCAAATTGGTTAAGCATGAAGTAGCCCGGCTCCTGCGCCTTGCTGTCGGCGTAGTCGCGGGCGCTCTCGATGCCGTCGGTCAGGGTCACTATGGCGCCGAAAGCTTCCATCGTCAGTACCCGCTCGCGAGTGGAGTTTTCGGGCATCACCAGCTCGATGTCGATGCCGTAGATGCTGGCAATCATGGCCAAAGCAATGCCGGTATTGCCGCTCGTAGCTTCGACCAGGCGCGTATTCTTGTCAATTTCCCCCCGATCCAAAGCGCCCTTAATCATGCTGAACGCCGCGCGATCCTTCACGCTGCTGCCGGGATTATTCCCTTCCAGCTTGCCATAAATCGTGACGTTGGGGTTGGGATTGATGCGTTTGAGTTCTACAAGCGGCGTATTGCCGACAAGGTCGAGAATGGAAGACATTTTGTTGTTGATTTATGTAATCGTTGACCGTTTCACTCACCACTTTGCCCCCCTGCCCCTCTGCCCCTTTGCCCCTCAGAAGAACCCTTCAATCTATCCGCAAAACCGTCCCACCCCTGTTTAAGATTCAAATCGTACTGATTGAACGGGATTTCGATACCTTCTTCCCGGAATTTGGCAAAAATCACGAAGCGAACCTCGCTTTTGATGTACTCGATGCGCCAGGCACTGTACGTCCAGAAAAGTAGTTCGTAGATGACGCCCGAGTTACCGAAATCGTTGATTCTGACGGTGGGGCTGGGGTTTTTGGCGATTTCGGAATGCTCCTTTACTGATTCAAGCAGCACGGTTTCAACGTGACGAGGGTCGTTACGGTAGGCTACGCCCACCGTAATGATGAAACGCGTCAGTGACCGATTGTGCGACCAGTTGATGATATTGTTATTGATGAACTTGGAGTTCGGCACGATGATGCCGATGGCATCGCGGGTCTCGACCTTGGAAGTCCTCAAACCCACCTCCGACACGCGACCGACCAGCCCATTATCCAGCTCCACGATGTCGCCGATATTTATGCTGCCCTCGAAAAGCAGTATCAGGCCCGAAACCAAATCGTTGAAAGTCTGCTGCAAACCCAGGCCAATGCCCACCAAAAGTGCCGCCGAACCCGCCAGTAGTGGCGTTAGCGAGACATCAGCAATTCCCAGCGAAAGGTAGATGACTATGACATAGATGAAGTACTTGATAAGCTGGATTACCGCTTCTTGCCGTCCCTTATCCACCTGCTTACGACGGAAAAAACCCCGCCGCAACAATTTGGAGATGCCCCATATCAGCAGCCGGGCAATGGCTATCAGCAGGACAATCAGAAGTACGTCGAAGACGGTTATTTTGTAGGTTTGGATTTTCAATAATTCGAAATCCAAAAACTGCCTTACCTCACGCGGCAATCCCCGGCTGAGCTTTTCGGCTCCCTTCTGAATGTCGGGTTTGGCCTGTAACATTATCCCGATGACAAATCCAAGCATCTAGTAATTCGACAATTAATAATGAGCGGTGTATCAGTATTTTAACACTAATCGCATAAAAGTTTTGACCCCATCCTCTTCCATTTTAGGAAAAAAAGATGGGATGAAAAATAAGCAAATAATTTCGGATTATGGCGTAGAACTGAAAAAGGTCACCGTTCCAAAAAGGTAAGTTTGTACGGAACTGCCGTGGTCGCCGCCAGGCACTACGATAAGATCCACATTATTGGCACCGCGCTTTCGCATGGCGTCGTAGGCGTTTTTGGAATTAAAAAAGAACACCAACTGGTCGGCGTCACCGTGGTAGAGTTGGGTGGGCGTTTTGGGCTTCCAGTCGTACACGTTGTTGTCGGCCACGGCGTCGAGGAATCCCTTGTCGGTACCGTCGTTGATGCCTTTGATGAAAGCATCCGTGAAAATCGTGTTGAAAGAGACATTGATATTGGCGTCCAATCCTTTTTGTCGATTTCACTAGCGTAAGGCTCTTTGAAGTAAGCTGATTTCGGGCGGTTCAGGCCATAAATTCGATCGTAGGTGAGCGTCACCCAGAGATAGGAGCGGTTGTAGCCCACAATGCCGTGGGTTTTGGTGTTGATCAAATACTTCATGAAAGCCGTCTTGTCGTAGGCCCCCGCCCCCAGGCTGGACGCCCGCAGGTCGAACTCGGACGAAGCCTCTTCCTCAATCTTTTTCTGTAAAGACATGGAAGCAAAACCACCCTCCGAATAGCCCGCGATATACAGTTTGTTATTCCACTTCACCGCATTTTGCTCTTTCAAAAACTCCTTTGCCGCCCGCAGCATATCTAATGACGCCGACGCCAGACTGGCGCGGTGTTCGGAGGGGTGGGGGAGGTCTTTGGAAGCACCGTAGCCGATGTAGTCAGGGGCAGAAATGATGTAGCCAAGCGAACTAAACAGGGAGTTGAGCGAAGCATCGGCACCGTCTTTGAAGTTAGAGGGTGCCTGGTCGTCGTTGGTGATGGTGCCATGCTGCACGCTTACCATTGACACGGGCTGGTCGGTGACGGGCAGAATCAGCGCCCCGGAGGCCGTGATTTCCTTGCCATCCGTGTTTTTGGTTTTGTAGGTGATTCGGTAGCCCTTAACGCCATTCCTCAGAAAACTCGAAATCAGCGGGCCGAAACCTACCAGTTGTTTGGCAATTTCAGCTTTGGAAAGCTCGACGGCGACATCGCTGCCGACCAAATACTGGTTTTGTGACTCGGCGGGCGGATCGGTGCGGTCACAGGAGGAGAGGAATAGAAAACCGAAGGCCAACAAAATCCAGGCCTGGCGCAGCGGCAGGAAGCCATAACGTTTTTTCATTTGAATCGAAAGTCGTGGTTTGTGTACGAAATTTATAACGCAGCAAACCGCGCTTTCGTTGCGCCACGCCTTACTCAAACCTCCTGCCCGGCGTACCAGCGCAGAATTCGCGCCGCCGCTTCCGGCCTTTCGATCATGCCTAGATGGCCCGCGTCGGCCAGCACGAAAGGATAAATTTTCTTGGGAAAGCGCGCTTGCTCCATCACCGTCTCGAAAGGAACCACTTGATCGTCCATACCGACGATGAAAATGATGGGAAAAGGCAGCTCCGCCAGCACCTGGGTGCGGTCGGGACGGTCGCGCATGGCTTCCATGCCTACAGCCAGGGCCTCGGCGGGTAGTTTGGCGTAGCGTTGCAGGTATTTCTGGACTTCTTCGGGGTGATCTTTCTTGTAGCGTTCGCCAAAGAGATTGGGAACCGTACGTCGAATGAACGTCTCCGCGCCTTCGCCGCGCAGCAATGCTGCCATTTGGTTGCGCTGCTGCTTCTTGGCGTCGTCATCGGCCAGGGCGGAAGAGTGGAAAAGACCAAAACCTTCCAGCATCTCAGGATACTTTTCAGCAAAAGCAAGGCTGATGTACCCGCCCATCGAGTGGCCTATGAGTGTGAACCTGTCGATCTGCGAAGCCGTCAGCAAGCGGTGCAGTTCGTCGGCGTAGGCTTCCATCGTGTGGTAGCCCGTCAGCAGCGACACGTTGGGCCGCACAATGGTGAATTCACCGTCCAGCAGCGGGACTACCTCGTCCCAAAGCGTGTCGTCCATGCCGTGACCGTGGAGAAGTACTAATGCTTTCATTCTGTTGTTGAACTGTTTAATCGTGTAATTGATGTTTTTTGTTATTTGTTCAATACAAATGGAGTTTTATCGTAAACCAGGGCTTTCTTATAAAAAATGGGCAAGGCGTAGTTAGCCTACCTTTGTGGTTAACTAGACTACAAAAACATGACTGCTAGACCAAGCCCGGCTAAAACTACCACCGCACCGATTTCTATGACAAAAGAAAAGAAAAATTCGCGGAATTTTCATACTTCTGTTTTCTTTTAACTACCGACATGACCCCGATGTATGAGCGGCGTCGGCCGTCCGATTGGCTTTCACAGCGTTGAGAACGGACATCTTGCTTTTCCCTTCCGCGACCTTGCGCTGGTAGTAGGCCCTGAGCTGCACGTCGAGTTTGACAGCCGTTAGCGAGGCTATATTTCTATGGCACGGACCACCCCGATGACGCTTGCTCAGAAAGATCAGGACAAGTCTATATCCACGGGTAAGCCTCGATGCTTCGTCAGTGTCCTTGTTCACTTGCGCTGACAGGCTCATTGACTTATTAAAAAAGCTATTAGGGGAATGAAATTACCCCATAAACTGAATCAATGTTGACAACCTTCGATCTTAGAATCTTCACAACACCCAAAGGTAAAGGGCTGTGTCCCATTGGCTAAAAGCGAAGGCGGTTTTAACTTTTTGGAATCGACTTCGTTTTGTATAAATATGGGAAGAAAAATCGTTCGTCAAGTAAGCGGTACGATTCTTTTTCAACCCTCGTTACCTTTGTTAAAAATAGTTAAATCCCCTGGGCGCGGGAATGAATGCCGCTAAATGGGGTGTTTGCACCTTACACTAATAAACCTCGATACACAGAATGAAAACAAATTGGAAAGCAATCGTATTGGTGGGTCTGCTCTCGAGCGCCACCACCATCGCTGGCTTCAAGTTGCTGGATAACGGCAATGGCCAGAATGTTATTTTTAAGGAAGCACCCGCGGAGTCGGTGGCGAAGTTCACTTCCACCGGCATGCCCGCCGGTACGCCGGGCGACTTCACCTACGCCGCCGAAACGGCCACGCCGACGGTGGTACACATCAAATCCACCATCACGCGCCAGGCCCGCGATGTCAATGCCCAAGTCCCCGAAATGTTCCGCGAGTTCTTCGGCGACCGGGGTATGGGCCAGCGTCAGGCACCGCAACGCGGCGAGGCCAGCGGCTCGGGTGTCATTATCACCTCCGATGGCTATATCGTAACCAACAATCACGTGGTGGAAGGCTCCGAAGAGTTGGAAGTGACGCTGAACAACCAGCGGAAAGTGAGCGCCAAAGTAGTCGGCACCGACCCTTCGACGGATATTGCCGTGATTAAAATTGAGGAAAAAGATCTGCAAGCTATCGTATTCGGTAACTCCGACGCCGCCAAAGTGGGCGAGTGGGTGGTGGCCGTGGGAAATCCCTTTAACCTGCAATCGACCGTTACGGCAGGTATCGTGAGCGCCAAAGGCCGCGGCCTGGGCATCATTGGTCAGGAATACGCCCGGCGTCAGCAGCAGTCTGGTAATGAACCCGAAGGCGATTCTCCGCTGGAATCATTTATCCAAACGGACGCCGTCGTCAACCCCGGCAACAGTGGCGGGGCTTTAGTCAACTTGAAAGGCGAGTTGATCGGTATCAACACCGCCATCGCCAGCCCCACGGGCAGTTTTGCCGGGTATGCCTTTGCGGTACCCTCGGCTATCGTAAAAAAGGTATCGGGTGACATCATTAAGTACGGCAACGTGCAGCGCGGCTATCTCGGCATCGCCCTGGAAGACCTCGATAGTCGTAAAGCCGATGAATACGGCGTTAAGGTGAACGAAGGCGTGTACGTTCGCGAATTCACCCCGAATAGTGCCGGCGAAGCGGCGGGCATCAAGCAGGGTGACGTGGTCGTGAAGGTCGATGGGATGACTACCAACACCATTCCGCAGTTGCAGCAAGCCATCGGTCTTCACCGCCCCGGCGACAAGGTCGCCATCACTGTGAACCGCAACGGTACCGAAAAAGACTTCAACGTGACGTTGCGCAACCGCACGGGCGGCTCCGACATGGTGAAAAAGAGCGAAAGCGCCGTAGTGATGAATGCCCTGGGCGCTCAGTTCGACAATCTCACCACGCCGGAGAAGCAGCGTCTGTCGCGCTACAAAATCGACGGCGGTGTGAAAATCATGGATATCCAGGGCGGCAAGCTGTCCCGCGCCGGGGTGAGCGAAGGCTTTGTCATCACCAAGGTAAACGGCAAGCAGGTGCGCTCAGTCAATGAACTCAAAAGCGCCCTGGCCGACAAATCCGGCTCGATGGTACAGTTCGAAGGTGTCTATTCCGACGCTCCCGCCGATGTCTATACCTTCGGGTTCAGAATGTAATTATTTAGTTGACGGTTGACGGTTGACAGTGCTTGTTCTCAGTCAACAATTGAAAAGAAGGCCCGAACGGATTTCCGTTCGGGCCTTTTCGCTTTGTGCCTTTGGAACTTTGTGCCTTTGTGCCTTCACTTCCCCGTTTGCGTCGTATAAGTACTTTCAAAAATCTTATCGGCGTTGCCCGCCTCGAAGCCGTCGCGGCGGTGCTGGCGCTGGATTTGCGCGGCGGGCAGGTCAGCGAATTCGGGTAGGACGCGCCGCTCGGCGAATTCCACGTAGGAACCCGAAATCATGTGTTTTTCGCCATTGGCGAATTCGGCTTCCAGCATCTGCGCCACGGTGGAGCTTTGCAGTAAGCCGCCGTCGGGACTCTCCTTGATTTTGCCGCCGGAGTCGTTGAGTTTGATACCTTGTTTTTCCAAGAAATCGTTGAACTCCGCTACGGTATTGTAGCCTTCGGGCAGATTGTGGACGCTGATGGTGAAGTGGTTGAGGTAGTAGCGGTTGTGAATTACCCAGGCGGCGTATTCGCTTTCTTTTAGCAAACTCAGGTAATCGCTCAGACTCGGCGTACGCCAGAGCGGCTGGTGCAAAAAGGCATCTACGGCTTCGCCATCGTCCAAATTCAGGCTGTCCACGGGATCGCTTTTCACCTCGTTGGTGTAGCTTTGGATAATGCGCTGGGCTTCGTCGGAAAGCTCGTTTACCCGCAGCTCGCTCACGAAAATTCTTGGGTAATGAGGCTCCGGTGGGCTGAACCAGTAGGCGTCGAGTTTTTTGCCTTCAAAGTGGTAGTAATCGCGCTTCTGGTAGCCGTAGTGCAGAAAAATCTTTTCGAAAGAAGCGATTCCCAAATGTGGAATGCCGAGCGTTCGGAAAGCAATATGGTCATTCTCAATATCATCAGCATTAGCGATGATGCCCTCATGCTCCATTGAGTTCAAAATCGTTTTTACGTCAGGGACGCGCTTTTGGTAGCGGCGCATAAGCCCGTTCATGACGGCGTCGAGGGGCTGGTTGTCGGGAAATTGGGTTTGAGTCATGGGAGTAAACTATAAAATTACTTTTTAGGAGAACGAAGGAGAAAGGTTGAGAATTCAATTTCGCAAAAAAAGGAAAGCAAGCGCCTATTTTCGGATAATCCCCAAAACCTGCCGAACTTTGGCCCTCATCCGAAAAACATCTTCACTTTGAAACTTTGGCAGAAAGAAAACACCGTCACCTCCGCAAAAATAGAACGCTTCACCGTGGGCCGCGACCGCGAACTGGACCTCCACCTGGCCGAGTTCGACGTGCTGGGCAACCTCGCCCACGCCACCATGCTCGAATCCATCGGCCTCTTGACAAATGAAGAACTAGCTGATTTACAATCAGAACTCAAAGCCATATACCAAAAGACCCAAGTCGGAGAATTCGCCATCGAAGAAGGCGTCGAGGACGTGCACTCGCAAGTAGAACTGCTTTTGACCCGAAAACTCGGCGACACCGGCAAAAAAATTCACAGCGGCCGCTCCCGCAACGACCAAGTGCTGGTGGACCTCAAACTCTACGTCCGCGACCGCCTGACGCAGGTCGTGCAAGCCACCGAAAAACTGTTCAATGTCCTGCAAAATCGCGCCGAGCAGCACAAAGATGACCTATTGCCCGGCTACACCCACCTGCAAATCGCCATGCCCTCGTCGTTCGGCCTGTGGTTTGGGGCTTACGCCGAAGGACTCATCGACGACGTGGTGCAGCTCAACGCCGCTTACCGCCTTGCCAACCGCAACCCGCTGGGTTCGGGGGCGGGCTACGGTTCGTCGTTTCCATTAAACCGGACGATGACGACCGAACTGCTGGGTTTCGAGGGGCTGCATTATAACGTGGTGTACGCCCAAATGAGCCGGGGCCGCACCGAGCAAGCCGCGCTGACGGCCCTGGCGTCGCTGGCGGCCACGGTGTCGCGGCTGGCAATGGACGTTTGTCTATACAATAGCCAAAATTTTGGCTTCATTGTCCTGCCCGACGCCCTTACAACGGGCAGCAGCATCATGCCGCACAAGAAAAACCCCGACGTGGCCGAACTTCTCCGCGCCAAAACCAACCGCCTGAAAGCCCTGCCGATGGAGGTGACGTTGGTGCTGAGCAATTTACCCTCAGGCTACCACCGCGATATGCAGCTTTTGAAGGAAATCCTGATGCCTGCCTTCGACGAAATTCTGGATTGTTTGGACGTCGCCGCCTTCATGCTGGAAAATATGGAGGTCAAAACCAATCTGCTCGATGAAAGTCGCTACGATTTGCTATTCAGCGTCGAGCGGGTGAACGAACTGGTAATGCAGGGCGTGCCGTTCCGCGATGCGTATCGGCAAGTTGGTAAGGAAATTGGCGAGGGTAGCTACCGTACCGACGGACCGCTGGCTTCTCGCAACCTCAAACATACCCACGAAGGCAGCATCGGCAACCTCAACTTAGCTGAAATAAATCAGCGCATGTACAACGAACTGGCGCGTTTTGAGTTTGATAAAGTGGAAAAGGCTTTTCAGAACTTACTCGACGCGTGATTTCATTCA
>JBBSKK010000021.1:0-15573 GCA_038256395.1 Cytophagales bacterium
CATGAACTCATAAACTTTTTTTCAATATACTCTTTCTTAGCAAATCTAAAACGTAGGTAGTGGTCAACACGATGTTTACGGCTCGGTGTTTGGTGAGGGTGAGCAGGCGGGTATTTGTTCCGTTGGGGGAGGCGCAGGCGATCCAGATGGTGCCGACGGGTTTTTCCGGGCTGCCGCCATCGGGCCCGGCGACGCCGCTGGTGGCGATACCGTAGGTCGTGTGCATCAGCTTGCGAATGCCCTCGGCCATCGCCTTTACCGTCTGTTCACTCACCGCGCCGTATTCCAGCAGGTCATTCATCGAGACGCCCAGCGTGTTCATCTTCACGTCGTTGTCGTAGGCTACTACCGAGCCGGTAAAATAGCGCGACGCTCCCGGTATACTCGTGATTTTATGGGCGACAAAGCCGCCCGTGCAGCTTTCGGCGGTGCTGAGCGTGGCGTGTTGGGCCATGAGGAGTTTGCCGATGGTGGTTTCCAGTTCGTCATTGTCATAACCGTAGACCCACTTCTCCACCAGTGGCGTGACGCGCTCTGTTTCATAAGCCAGTTCGCTGGCCAATTGTTTGTCGTCATCACCCGTGGCGGTGAGGCGCAATCGTACCTGCCCGAAATGCGGTAAATAGGCCAGTTTAATGTGCGGCGGCAGACTATCCTCCCAGATTTCAATCGTCTCTGCCAAGGTGGATTCGCCGATACCAATGGTTCGGATGAGTTTATGGCGGATGAGGGGTGGTTTGAAGAATGCCAGCAGGCGCGGCAGCACCCGCTGCGTCATCAGGCTTTTCATCTCAAAAGGTACGCCCGGCAACGAAACGACCACTTTGCCATCCTGCTCGAACCACATCCCCGGCGCGGTTCCCCAGTCATTCTGCAAATAGACGCAGTTTTTTGGCAAAGCCGCTTGCTGGCGGTTCAATTCGGTCATCGGTCGCCCGCGCCGGGTGAAAAAATCAGTAATGAGCGCCAGCGCGGATTCGTTGATTTCTAATTCAGTATTGAAAAACTGGCAGAGCGTGTGCTTGGTGATGTCGTCCTTGGTGGGGCCGAGACCGCCGGTGATAATCAGGACATCGACCCTGGCCAGGGACTCTCCCAGGGCCGCCAAAATCTCTTCCGCGTTGTCGCCTACCGAGGTTTTGCGGACGGGCCGAATGCCGATATTGGTCAGTTCGGTGCCGATCCACTGCGTGTTGGTGTCGGTGATTTGGCCGAAGAGAATCTCATCGCCAATCGTCATTACTTCTGCCTTAATGGCTGCCCTCATTGGTACGGTTTGTGTAGTAGAACCCTTGTTTTAGGCCAAAATTACGTAAAATTTATCGGGAACGATTACGTTTATGGCGTAGTTCAAGAAGCAAACAAAACCCACGACAATGTATAAAAAATGGATTATAGTACCGATCGTCCTGCTCATGGCGGGATGTACGTCACAAGCGCAGTTTGGCAAAACAAAGTTAGGCAAGATACTCGGACAAGTGCAGGAGCAATCCGGCGCCCTCTCGGAAAATGAAATCGCCAACGGACTCAAAGAAGCCCTCAAAGTCGGCATCGGCAATGGTTCGGCAGAAGCCTCCCGCACCGATGGCTACCTCAAAAGCGAGTATATCAAAATACTTTTCCCGCCCGACGCGCAGAAAGTCGAGAATACCCTCCGCCAAATCGGCCTGGGCGATGAAGTGGACCGCTTCGTGCTTTCGTTAAACCGCGCCGCCGAAGACGCCGCCAAGAAATCGAAGCCCATTTTCGTTAAAGCCATCACTTCAATGACTATCAACGACGCCGTGGGTATTCTCAAAGGCCCGGACGATGCCGCGACTTCCTACTTAAAGCGCACGACTAACGAGGAGTTGTACGGCACTTTCTTCCCGGTAGTGGACAGCACCCTGAACCTCAATCAAGCCACCCGCTATTACGCCGACTTGGTGAACACCTACAATAAAATACCATTCGTACAAAAGGTGAACCCTGATTTGAAGCAGTACGCGACCCAGAAGGCGATGGACGGTTTGTACTTCCTGATTGCCCAGGAAGAAAAGAAAATCCGCGAAGACCCCGCCGCGCGGGTAACGGATATTTTGAAGCGCGTGTTTGCGCGAGCTGGACAGTAAAGCGTACTTTTGCCAAAACCTTCCCCAAGTTTTATTGATGAAAAAATCAGAAATACACTTCACCGTCGATCTCGACAACCAGAACGTCCCCGACAAAATTCATTGGAGCGCGACCGACAACCCCAACGAGGGCATCGAGGACACCCGCGCCATTGCGGTGGCGGTTTGGGACCACTACCATCGCGGCACGTTGAAAATCGACCTGTGGACAAAGGACATGGAAGTCATCGACATGAAGCGCTTCTACATCGAAACCATGAGCGGCATCGCCGACACGCTCCTCACCGCCACGAACGACAAGAAAATGGCCGATAACATCGAGGCCCTTTGTCAGCAGTTGAGTAAGGATTTGGAGGCGGAAATTAAAGCGAGTTTATGAGTTTAAAGTCTATGAGTTTAAAGTTTAAAGTTTCCGGGCTTGCTATTCGTCTTTTTGGCTTGGTATTGTTTTTAACGGCGTTAGTTTCTTGTCAGAAAGATTCTGATAATGAGGGAGGTGCCGATAATTCTTCTGCAAGTTCTACTGAGTCCAGTCCTCTGACGCCTGTTACGCAGGAAGGCGTTATTTTTTATGGTAATAACGTGGATAAGGCTTTTGAAAAGGCGAAGGCGGAGGATAAGCCTGTGTTCGTGGAAATTTATTCGGAGTCGTGCCACGTGTGCCAGAGTTTCATTCCCATTTTTAAGGAAGAAAAGGTCAGCGATTTTTATAACAAGACCTTTCTGAACTATCGCATCGAGGTCAACTCGCCGGAGTTCCAGAGCTTCGTGCTTGGGCAGAAAATCTTTGTTCCGTCCCTTCCTTTGCTGCTCTATTTTGACCAGAATAAAAATCTGGTTCATTTAGCAACAATCGACGCAAATGGCGATAGACTCATCGAGCAGGGGAAACTGGCTCTTGACCCCAATCAGCGGTCGGCGTCGATGAAGAAGCGGTTCGAGGAAGGCGAAAAGGATAGTCAGTTTTTGATCGACTACGCCCTGTTCAGCAAAGTCACGATGGACACGGTGGTTAATCGCAAGGCAATGGAAATCTACGCCAGTCAGCAGCCGGAGAGCAGCTACGCTTCGGAAACGAACTACCTTGCGATTCAGAAATTACTGATGGACGTGGAGAACCCGATGGGGAAGTACTTCATTAACCATTTCGCTACCTACAAGCAGGGCCGCGACGCGGCGGAAGTGAAGAACGTGGCCGAGAACCTTATAATGTCTTCGCTGTACAGCAGCTTCGGCAATCAGTACAGCAGCGCCAAGATCAAGCAGATGCGGGATTACATGGTCAAAGCCGAAATCGACCCGCAGGTAGCGCGAAATCGGGTGCTCTTGCCGCTAATCAATGCTTATTTCCGGGAAAATACGCCAAAACGGGCGGTGGAATTGGTCAATACACACATCACGCAAGTACCACTTAAAGTACCGGATTACGCTTATTTATTAAAGTACTTTAACGAGCATTCGCCCGATGCGAGCTACGTGCCTTCGGCGGAGCAATGGGCGGCGAATGCCCTGAAAACGGCTGCGCCGGGTTCAGAGGAGGAGGTTAATATTAGGATGGAGTTGGCGGCGGCTCAGCGGCGGAAGTAATGTTTTTAACCAAAAAGGCGCTTTGCTTCCCTGCAGTTAAAAGTTTGAGACTTTATCAGCATCAAAGAAAGGAGCTTGCGAAAGAACAATTCTTGCGTCCTCATCTCCCAACTCCACCGCCCGCCGCAAATCCCGCTCGGACTGCGTGAATTGATCCAGTCGCAACCGCGCCAGGCCGCGCAGTCGCAGGGCATCGGGGCTTTCATTTCTGAAAAACCACACGGCTTTGTCGAATTCCCGGAAAGCTTCCTCAAATTCCTGCAAGGCGTAGTGCGCTTTTCCTTTGTCCAAATAGCACTCAGCTAGTGTATTGTCGAAGCTTAGAGCTTGCTGGAAGTCATAAACTGCGGAGTAATAATTCTCATCCTCAAAGTTGCACTTCCCCCGATAGGCGTAGGCGACGGCTGATTTAGGATTGGCCTTTACACTTTCATCGAAGTAGCGGAAGGCTTCCTCGAACCTATTCTCGCTCATCAACCAAATTCCTTCCGCAAAACGCGCCAAATCCTTTTCCGCCTTCGTTTCGTGGTCGGTGAGGTAGTACTTCACGAACAGGTAGGGAATAAAAAGCAGGACGACCAGGAAGATTTCCATTTTTTTGGACGTTGGATCGGTGCGCCGAAGCGATTAGACTTTGGACACTGGATTTTGGATGAGAGTTAGCTCAGCAGTTCAGCTCGAACTTTGGCGGGAAGACTGGCTACTACCAAATCATAAGAATCTTTTATCCAAGACTTCAATGTATCGTCGGACACGCTACCGTCGGCTTTCACCGTATTCCAATGCTTTTTGTTCATGTGGTAGCCGGGCAAAACGCAGTCGTGTCGTTCACGTAATTCCTGCGCTTTAACGGGATCGCATTTGACGTTAAACTGCACTTTAACCGTGTCCATCTGCGTAAGCAGAAACACCTTCTCTTTCACTTTGAACACCAGCGTTTGTTCCCCAAAAGAAAAACCTTCCGTGGATCCCGGAAGCGACAGGCAGTAATCACGCAAGCTTTCGATATTCATCGCGTACAGGCTCTAAAAATCATCACACCCACGCAAAAAAGGAACATCACGATGGATATCCGATTGATGCCGTGCATCATTTTTAAGTTGAAAGAAGATGGGTCGTTCGGATGAGGCTTCTTGAAAACCCGAATGAAGTATTTGAACACGTCTCCTAATTGGAAATATTTTTTGAAATCACTCATATGGTGGTATTGCCGGGGTAGTATTCGTTTGCGGTTGGTTGAAAGGTTGAAAGGTTGAAAGGTTTAAAAGTTTAATTTACTTTCGTCAAAATTGCTTCAAGATAACTCGCTTAAACCTTTCAACTTTTAAACCATTCAACCCTAAGAGGGTTCAATCCACCGACCGTCTTCTTTAATAATCTCGATTAGTTCCGAAACGGCCCTTTCGGCGGTGACGGAGCGTTTGACGACGTGTTGGCCGCGGTAGAGGGCGATTTTGTCTTTGCCCATACCTACGTAGCCGTAATCGGCGTCGGCCATTTCGCCGGGGCCGTTAACGATACAGCCCATGATGCCAATCTTTAAACCCTTCAAATGCTCGGTATGTTTGCGAATCATCGCGGTAGTTTCCTGCAAATCGAACAAAGTTCGTCCGCAAGAAGGGCAGGAGATGTACTCCGTCTTGGACATCCGGGTGCGGGCCGCCTGCAAGACGCCGAAGGCGATGGAGTTGAATTCTGCGGCGGTTTTTAGCCGGCTTACTTTATCGATTCCGCCTTCAAATTGCGGTTCGAGCCAGATGCCGTCGCCCAGTCCATCCACCAGCAAGCCACCGACGTCGGTAGCAGCGTAGAGGGGTAGCGTTTCGGAAGCGTTGGCCGGGTAGGAGCGCTTTACCACGACGGGCGGGGCTATTTTTTTATCTAAAAACTTGAAGAACAATCGCCGCAACTCCGGCATGGCGTGGGCGTTTTCGGAGGTAAGAACGAAGACGACGTTGCCGCTGTCGTTAAAGTGGTCGATGAAGTTGTCGTTAAAGTCTTGAATGTCACCTTGAACGAAGTTTAACTGGGGGTGAAGCTGAGGCTTGCTTCTGATTTCCTCTACGGAAAGCAGAGGAAGTTTGTTTTTGCGGTCTTCGTGGGTCAACCAGGCGGAATAATCTAAAACTTCCTTCAAACCATTGGGAAGCATAAAAGGAATCGGGCGGCCACCGCTGTAGATGTAGTCCGCGCCCTGGTCGTTCATGGCCCACTTATCGGGAACGGGTAGGAAAAAATGGCCGACGCTACGCAGGTCTTCGTGCGACTCGACGGCAATATTGGAATAATCGGCAATGACGCGCGGGACATTGATGCCGCCGAGGTTATTGACTTCCTGCGTTGCGCGGCGGGTGTACTGGAACGGGTCGATGGGAATTTGCTCGACGGGTTCGATTGGCGCGTGATTCGAACGCTTGTTGTAGCGCTCGACCAGCGCGCGAGCTACGGGAACCTCGTTTTCCGGGGCTTCGGTCAGCGAAACGCGGACGGTGTCGCCCAGGCCGTCTTCCAGCAAAGTACCAATTCCCACGGCGGATTTGATGCGTCCGTCCTCGGCTTCGCCGGCTTCGGTTACGCCCAGGTGGAGCGGGTAGGGCTTCAAGCCTTCCTTGTCCAGCCGCTGCACCAGCAGGCGGTAGGCTTCCACCATCACCTGCGTGTTGCTGGATTTCATGGAAAGGACGATTTGCGCGTAGCTCATTTCCTCACAAATCCTCAAAAACTCCAAAGCCGACTCCACCATGCCGAGCGGCGTATCGCCGTAGCGGCTCAGAATCCGGTCGGACAAGGAGCCGTGGTTGGTGCCAATGCGCATGGCGGTGCCGTATTCCTGGCAAATCTTGACCAGCGGCGTGAACTTCTCCCGAATCCGCACCAACTCGGCGGCGTAGGAGGCATCGGTGTAGTCGATGACCTCAAAGCGTTTGCGGTCGGCGTAGTTGCCGGGATTGATTCTGACTTTCTCGACAATCCGCGCGGCTAGTTCGGCGGCGTTGGGCGTAAAGTGAATATCGGCAATCAGCGGAACCCGAATGCCTTGGGCCAACAGCCCTTTCTTGATATTTTCCAGATTCTGCGCCTCCTTGACGCTCGGCGCGGTAATCCGCACGTACTCACAACCCGCCTCGACCATCCGAATCACTTCGGCAATCGAGCCTTCGGTATCCATCGTGTCCACCGTAGTCATCGACTGCACCCGAATGGGATAATCCGAACCTAGCGGCAAGTCGCCGATATTTACGGTAATCGTCTGACGACGAATATATTCGGTAAGCGAGGGGCAATAAAACTTGTTGCCTACAATTTCAGAAGTTTCGAGAACGGCTTCCATTTAAATGAAGAATAGTATGTTTTCAGAACGATTCAAAACCTGAAAAGTTCTGACGGAGCGGCCTGAGCAGTCCAAAACTCATGAACTCATAAACTTTGAACTCAAAAACTCCAAGAAGCTACCAAATCCGCTTCTTGGACCCCCAAACGGCGTAGTAGTAGATGAACATATACAGCGGCACCATTAGCACGTAAGCATTTTGGGTGCTGCCCATCGAGTCAGCCAGCGCGCCGTACACGAGCGGCAGAATAGCGCCGCCCGAAATACCCATGACCAGCAAGGCGGCCCCGGTTTTGATGAATTTGCCCAAACTTTCGATGGCCAGCGGCCAGATGGCGGGCCACATAACGGCATTGGCCAATCCCAGCAACGCAATGGAAAGTACGGAGGCATAGCCGGTAGTAAAAATGGCCACGATGGTCACGACAATGCCAAATAGCGACGAGAATTTCAGCCAGGCTTGTTGTGAAATGTACTTGGGAATCAGGAGAATACCCATAATGTAGCCCACAATCATCGCGCTCAGGGTGTAGGTGCCAAACAACTTGGCCTCTTCCTCCGGAAAACCGCTGGTTACGCCGTAGCTGATAATGGTATCGCCCGCAATCACCTCGACCCCAACGTAGCAAAAGATGGCAACGACGCCCAAAATCAAGTTAGGAAACTGGAAAATGCTGTCCTTGGCAACGACTACTGTACCGTCAGTGGGCAGGTCGTCCTCCGGCTCGTCGATTTCGGGCAGATTCTTGGACATCTTGATAAGCAAAGCCATCGCTACCAATACGCCCGTCAGAATCAAGTAGGGCGTAACTACCTTGTCGAGTTCCTCCGCTTGGGTGGTTACTGTGGTGCCGGCCAGGAGAATTCCGCCAAAAACTACCTGACTGACGATGCCCGCTGCCTTGTTGGCGAGCCCCATGAAGCTAATCCGGGCCGCCGCGCTTTCCTTCGGCCCCAGGATGGTCACGTAGGGGTTAATGGCAGTTTGAAGCAGGGTCAGGCCAATGCCGATGGTAAACAGCCCGACGAGAAAAAGTGTGTAGGACGCTGAATTAGCCGCCGGAACAAAAATGACGGTTCCCACTGCCATTACCAGCAAACCGACGGACATTCCATTCTTGAAACCGACCTTTTTCAAAACCGCCGCCGAGGGCAGCGCCATTAAAGTATAGGAAATAAAGAAAGCAAACGTGACGAGGTAAGAACTCGTATTGTCGAGGTTGAAGGCTTTTTGAAAAAAAGTAATCAGCGTACCATTCACCCAGGTCACGAAGCCCAGAATAAAAAATAGAACGCCAACGATGATTAAGGGGCCGAGGTAGTTTGGTTTGTTTTGAGACACGGGAGGGGGATGAGTTTAAAGTTTAAAGTTTATGAGTTTAAAGTCAATGAGTTTTAAGTCTTTGGATTTAGTGAGTAGGGGAAGTAGAGAATGAGTTTTTCAATGAACTTTGAACTCATAAACTTTAAACTCTCTTAATATTCGCCATTCAGCCCAAAGATACGCTTGTTGGTCTGCCATTTGCCGCGCGTGAAGTCGGGGATTTCGACGGGGGAGCTGCCTCGGGCGATGGAAAGTTCGGAAAGGGGGCTGATGGCGCTCCAGGCGGCGGCGTCATAGACGTCGATGGGCGGGGCCACTTTATTTTTGATGGCCTCGATAAAGCCGCGCAGTACAAAGTAGTCGATGCCACCGTGGCCCGCGTTTTCGGCTTCTGTGGCGTTTTTTTGCCAGACGGGGTGGTCGTATTGATCGAGAACCGGGGCGGCGGGTTGCCAGGTGTGTGGTTTGGTAGCCGAGTCTTCCAGGTAAATCATGCTGCCGTCGTTCATCCAGATGCCTTCGGTACCCTGCGCCCGGAAGCCGAGCGAGTAGGGGCGGGGCGAGTTAGTGTCGTGCATGATGACGATGTTTTCGCCGTTATGGCATTCGATGACGGTCGTCACCACGTCGCCCAGCTTGAACTTGACCTTGGCGTTCGGGTGATTTTCGCCGCCTTTGTCCACGATGTATTTGTGCAAACTCCGCGACTTGGTGGCGGTCGAAGTCAGGTAGTTGAATTTATTGCCCCGGTTGATGTCCAGCCAGTGTGCCACCGGGCCCAGGCCGTGGGTTGGGTAGATGTCGCCGTTGCGGTCGATGGAATGTTGGGTGCGCCATTTGGCTTCGGAGTAGCCTTTTTCGCCGAATTCCACGCCGCCGCCGTAGGCTTTCTTACCGTCGTTAAATTTCACTTCTCGGAGGTCGTGCTGGTAGCCGCAGTGGGCGTAGGTCATTTCGCCGAACATACCCTTTCGGATCATATTCAGCACGGCCATGACGTCGCGGCGGTAGCAGACATTCTCCAAAATCATGCAGTGCGAACCCGTTTGCTCGTGGGTGTCCACCAGGTCCCAGGATTCCTGCAAGGTGACCGTGGCCGAGACTTCCACCCCGGCGTACTTTCCGCCCTTCATCACTGCCACGGCCATCGGCACGTGCCATTCCCAGGGCGTGGCGATGACCACGCCGTCGAGGTCGTCGCGCTTTACCATATTGAGAAAATCCTCTTCACCCGCCGCGTAAACCTCCGGTTTTTTGCGTCCGGCCTTGGCAATCATGGCCAGCGTGGTCTTGACGGAATCAGGGTCGATGTCGCAGATGGCATTGATTTCCACATCGGGGCGGTACATGGCCTGCTCCACGTGGTTGCGGCCCCGCATCCCAACGCCGATGAAGCCAAGTCGAACTTTGTCCGCCGGGGCGGGGTTTGTAAAGCTAAGCGATGGAATAATGCCGGAAGCGGTGGCGGCCAGGGTACTTTTTTGCAGGAAATTTCGTCGATTCATCGAGGCAGGAAGGGGGTGTTTAGAAGCCGCAAAATAATTCTTAATTCACCCAATAGTAAATTTATTTATTAAATATTGGATTTTGTCGAAAGTGTTTTGTGTAAATATTTGTCTACCAAAACATTAGAGCAAAACGGTTTGAGGATTTTTTGGAATGCGCATTAGCCAATCCAAGCTGAACAAAAAGAATATACGCGCCGTTAATTAAGTGCATCTTGAATCCAAAGGGTGATTGACAACTTTCGCCCGGCGGTCTTGAATGTGTTGTACACAAACTTTGTAACGACATTTAGACCCAGTTTTTACCATAAATTATCCCATGACGTCCCCACGTGTATCGGTGTTCCGCAAGGAGCATTTCAACGCCGCGCATCGGCTCAATAATCCGAACTGGTCGGATGAGAAAAACGAGCGTGTTTACGGCAAATGCAACAACTTCAACTACCACGGCCACAACTATGACCTGGAAGTGCGGCTCACGGGTGAAATCGACCCCGAGACGGGCTACGTCTATGATATGAAAAAGCTGAGCGATGTGATTAAGGAAATCGTCCTCGACCGCTTCGACCACAAAAACCTGAACCTCGATACGGAGGAGTTTAGCGACCTGAATCCTTCGGCGGAGAACATCGCCATTGTGATTCACGATATTTTAAGAAAAGAAATTGACCCTAAATTTGATTTAAAAATTCGCCTTTACGAAACAGAACGCAACTATGTTGAATACCCCACTGAATAACGGTAACTCCAAAAATGGCGAAGTCGATGATATCGGCCATGACCACATCATGACTTCCTACGACACGCCCCTGCGGGTGGATGCCTTTGCCCTGGACGACGAGATCAAGATCGAACTCGTTGAGAAGCATTTCCGCCACATCATGGAGATCATGGGCCTCGACCTGACCGACGACAGTCTGAAAGGGACGCCCCTGCGGGTGGCCAAGATGTTTATCAAGGAAAATTTTAGCGGTCTGAATCCCGAAAACAAACCCGCCATTACGTTGTTTGAGAATAAATACAACTACGGCGAGATGCTGGTCGAGAAAGACATTACCGTCTTTTCCAACTGCGAACACCACTTTGTACCCATTTATGGTAAAGCCCACGTAGCCTACATCTCAAGCGGCGAGGTCATTGGCCTTTCCAAGCTGAACCGAATTGTGCAGTACTATTCCAAGCGTCCGCAGGTGCAGGAAAGGCTCACCGTGCAGATTGCCGAAGAGTTGAAAAATGTTTTGAAAACCGAGGACGTCGCGGTAGTGGTCGATGCGCAGCACATGTGCGTACAGTCACGCGGCATTCAGGACTCGGGTAGTTCGACCATTACCTCTTTTTACGGCGGCAAGTTTAAAGCAGAAGCTACCCGTAAAGAATTCCTTAGCTACCTCGAAATGTAAGTAACCAGGCATTTTCCACACCATTTACTCCAAAATAACTTCCCTTGAAAGCAAGATTTGAGAATAAGAATATCCTCCTCATCGGGGCCAGCACCGGAATCGGTCACGAAATAGCCAGTCAGATTTTAGAAGAAGGCGGCACGGTTTACGTCGCCGGGCAGCACAAGCCCGATCTCGACGTAACATTTTTCGAGTGGAATGCGCTTGCTCCCGATGACTCGGCTTTCAGTAACCTTCCCGATACGCTGCACGGCATTATTTACTGCGCCGGCACGATCAACCTGAAACCTTTTGGCCGCCTGACGATGGAAAATTTTACCAACGATTTTCAGATGAATACGCTGGGAGCCGTGGCGGCGGTGCAGCCCAATATCAATCGCCTGAAAAAGGCAAAAGGCGCGGGCGTCGTCTTTTTCAGCAGCGTGGCGGCCAACACGGGTTTCACTTTCCATGCCTCGATTTCGATGGCCAAAGGCGGCTTGCAGGGACTGGCCATTGCCTTGGCGGCAGAGTTCGCGTCTTCGGGCATTCGTTTCAACGTCGTAGCACCCTCGCTGACCGACACGCCGCTGGCCGAACAGCTACTTTCTTCCGACGATAAGCGGGAAGCATCCGCCAAGCGGCATCCGCTGGGCCGATTCGGAACGCCGCAAGATATGGCTGCCGCTGCTACCTACCTGGCCAGCGACGAAGCAAGCTGGATCACCGGCCAAATCCTGGGCGTCGATGGTGGATTGGGGAAATTGAAATAATGGATAGTGGACAATGGATAATTGAGGTTTTCAACTAAACCATCCTTCCCACTTTTTCTAAAACTTCCTTCGTTTTCCTGATGCCTTCGTATTCGTCGGTTTTGCTGCCTTCGTACTCGATGCCGACGATGCCCCGGAAGCCGCTGTCTTTCACGATTTTCATCATCTTCATGTAGTCGGTTTCTACGACGTTGCCGTTGGCATCGAAGTCGTAGGATTTTGCGCTCACGCCCTTGGCGTAGGGCATCAACTCTTTCACGCCCTTGTAGCGGTCGTATTCTTTGACGCAGTCAGAGGAACCCGGCTTGCGTTCCAGGCAGAAGTTGCCGAAGTCGGGTAGGGTACCGACGTTCTTACGACCTACTTGCTGCATCACGTTGGAAAGCCATTGTCCATTGGAGGAGTAGCCGCCGTGGTTTTCTACAATCACGTTGATTTTCTCTTTGTCGGCGTATTCGCCCAACTTGCCCAGTCCGTCGATGGCCGCTTTGGCTACTTCTTCGGCGGTACCGGTACCAAAGGCATTGACCCGAATGGTTTTGCAACCCAGGTACTTGGCGGCCTCCACCCATTTATAGTGATTCTCTACGGCCTGGTTGCGCTTGGCGTCGTCCGATTCTCCCAATCCGCCCTCGCCGTCGATCATGATGAGGTGATTCTTGATGTCGTTGTCCTTGCAGCGTTGGAGTAGTTCGTTGAGGTAAGCTGTGTCTTTGGCTTTATCTTTGAAAAACTGGTTGACGTATTCCACGATGCCAATGTCGAACTGCTTCCGGGCGATTTCCGGGAAGTCCATATTGGTGATTTTCTTGGCAAAAAGTGCTTTGTGCAGCGACCACTCGGCTAGGGAAATGTCAAAGAAGAGGTCGTTGTCCTTGCTGGTTTTACCCGCCGAGGCGCAAGCCGCCAAGCCAGAGGCCAGCGTACCGTAAGAAAGCGACGCTATTCCGAGTGATTTGATGAACTTCCTTCTATTTTGCGGCATATTATTATAAATGAGTGAATTAGAAAAATATTTAGAGATTCTCCTTTCGAATCTGCGATTGAGCCTCTGTAAAGAGTTTCTGATTTTTAGCCAAATTAACGACATCCCAGTCAATATCTTGCTGGAAGGCGTGACTTCTTACCGGACATTCGGCCAGGCGGCAAAAATAGCAGCATTCGGGCAGGCAGGGGTCGGCGTGGACAAAAATCTCGGTTTCGCCGGGATGGTTTTCTTTCAGGACATTCTCGAACTCCCGCACCGCGTCGTGCGATTGCTGCAAGGTCCAATAATAAGGAAGCGTCAGGTGGCTGTCGATGTGCAGGTCGGCCCCGTACTGCTGCACCCGCAGGTTGTGGACATCCACCCAGTAATCTTTTTTGTGCTGCCTGATTGCTTCCACTACGTTTCCCAGCAGACTCTGGTCGCTTTCGTCCATCAAGCCGGCCACCGATTGGCGCACCAGTTGAAAACCGTTGAAGGCAATCAACACGCCAAAGAGCAGCGAAGCCGCGCTGTCGATCCATTCCAGTCCGGTGAGGAGCACCAGCATAACGCTCACTACCAGTAAAATACTGCTAACCGCGTCGGAAAGTAAATGTCGCCCGTCGGCGGTTAGGGCCACGGAATTATGGGCTTTTCCTTCCTTAACGAGAAAATAGCCGATGGCACCGTTGACAAGTATGGTAATGGCAATCAATCCCGAACCCAGCGAAAGATTAGCCAAGGGGGCAGGTTCCAGGAATCGCTGCACGGCACCCGCGCAGATGAATAGGGCGGCCGTAATGATGAGCGCCCCTTCAAATCCGGCGGAAAAAAACTCGATTTTTCCGTGGCCGTAGGGGTGGTTGGTGTCTTTGGGCAGGGCGGCCAGCCGGATGCTATAAAAGGCAAAGCCACTGGCGAATACGTTGATGATCGATTCCAGCGCGTCGCTTAGGATAGCGTTTGAATCGGTCAGGTAATAAGCCAGGAATTTTACGCCCGACAGGACGATGCTCATCACGAAAGACAGCAGAATCAGACGAATCTTGCGCTTATTTTGGTTTATTTGCATTCTTAAATCCGAATTCAACTACCCCAAAGGTATCAAGAATAAAACTTCCATGACCCACCAAAACAACTGGAAAACGCTGACCGACGAAGTAGTGTACGAGAACCCGTGGCTCAAACTTCACCACCGCGATGTCATCAACCCGGCCGGAAAACCGGGCATTTACGGACTGGTGAGCTTCCGCAACAAAGCCATCGGCATCATCCCACTGGACGATGAAGGCAACATTTATTTGGTTGGTCAGTATCGCTATACTTTGGGTGAATATTCCTGGGAGATTCCCGAGGGCGGTGGCCCGCTAGGGGAGGAGCCGCTGGAAGCTGCCAAGCGGGAATTAAAGGAAGAAACGGGTTTAAAGGCCGAAAAGTGGATAAAAATCGCCCGTATTCACACTTCCAATTCGGCCACGGATGAGGAAGGCTTCCTCTATACCGCCGAAGGACTCAGCCAGTACGAAACCGAACTGGAAGACACCGAGGATATATCGGTAAAAAAGGTGACGTTGGTCGAAGCCGTGGACATGGTCATGCGCTCCGAAATTACCGATTCGCTCTCCGTCTGCGGAATCCTGATGGTTGCCAGAATCAAAGGCATCTGATATGCTCGCAGCAGGCTTTTACGGACTGGTCACGGGAATTTTGCTTTGCCTTACCTTCGGTACCGTCTTTTTTTCTTTGGTTCAAAATAGCGTCGACAACGGCTACCGCAGCGGCATGAAAATCGCCTTTGGGGTAGTGGTCTGCGATGCCATTTTTGTGTTTTTTGCCATCTTTGGCACGGCCTTATTACCTCATATCGAAGGTTTTGAGAAATGGATGGCCGGGGCGGGAATTGTTTTTCTGATGATTTTG
The DNA here is from genome assembly GCA_038256395.1 of Cytophagales bacterium. Lineage (GTDB taxonomy): Bacteria > Bacteroidota > Bacteroidia > Cytophagales > Spirosomataceae > Persicitalea. The sequence continues at coordinate 14,898 of JBBSKK010000021.1, forward strand.
GGACTCAATAATTTGCTCAGAAGTCAACCGCAAATCGCCTATCCCAAATCGAAATTCGGCAACTTCATTTTCTATTTCTCCACGGGCTTCTTGCTGAACGGTCTCAATCCCGTCAACTTCATCAGTTGGGTTACCATCGCCACCTATGTCCGCTCCACGTTGCACTATGATCTTAATCAAATAGGTTTATTTTTTGGCATGAGTCTGCTGGCGATTTTCCTCACCGAATCTGGTATTGCCCTCTCGGCCCACCGCCTAAAAAAAATCTTCACCCCCAGGACGGTGAAGATTTTCAATCAGGTAACGGGTGTCGTTTTCATCGGAATCGCCTGTCAGATCGCATATTCGGTGTTTTTTTAAGAAGTATCTAAGTACCAAAGTGCCTGAGTACCAAAGTTTGCTTTGCGGTTAAACTACACCACTTGTTGAGATAAAGCCTTCTCTTAGGAACTCAGGTACTCCAAGTACTCAGGTACTTTTTTCAAACGTAGCCATTCAACTTCAAAAACGTCTCCCAGTCGCCAATCAGGTTTTTCTTCAAAACGCGGGGGAATTTGTGCTGACCGCCCATTTTGCCTTTGGTTTCCATCCAGCCATAAAAGGCTTCATTAGGCAGCATGGTCACGAAAACATCTTTCAGGGCGTGCTTCCGCTCGACCGCGTAGTCATCGTTCAC
>JBBSKK010000022.1:0-15216 GCA_038256395.1 Cytophagales bacterium
CTGAGGCATCAGCCTGTGTCGAAAATCATTCAAGGTCGTATGTGTAATTTCTTCCAAGGCGGGGAGTGCGAGTTGTTTTCTGCCCCGGTCGATGTGCGTCTGTACAACCGCAAAAAATCGACTAAGGCCGATAAAGATGTCTATACGGTGGTGCAGCCCGACTTGTGCGTCGTCTGTGATCCGGCCAAACTTACTGATATTCGAAGCTGCAACGGCGCTCCTGAACTGGTCGTGGAGATCCTTTCGCCCGGCAACGGACAGCGCGAAATGGACGATAAGTTCGATTTATACCAGGAGGCGGGTGTTCAGGAATATTGGCTGGTTCAGCCCGTCGAGGAGGTGGTTCTCGTTTATTCTTTGAACGAAAAGGGCCAATTCGTAGGTCTTAAACCCGCCATTGACTTCGTGGTATCGCCGTTGTTTCCGGAATTAAAGATTGATCTACAGGAAGTTTTTAGTTAGGAGAAAAGCCCGCTGTCAAAAATTATCGCCATAAAAGGAAGTTTACGCATACTCAGCAGCCTGTTTTTGATTTTTTTGTTCTTGCCAAAAGGCCAGGCCCAGCCCATAACGGACGCTTTTCCCCACCTCGTCACCCACCCGGCAGCGCTTCGACCTCACGGCTGCGGACTATGCCTTTGTGTGCCAGTATAAAGCAAGAAGTCAAAGCAGGGCTTACCGAAATGAATCAACGGTTTGATCTGCTTCAAAAATGCCTGGAGGAACGTTTGAAGTAGAAAAGCATTCGACAAATCACCTCTTCCGATGAACGTACTTAGCTATCTCCCCTACCGGAGCCAGCCACACACCGTTGGCGGGGTCTTGGGCATACGAAATAAGTTGCCGCAGCATGGCGACGCGGGTCGTTTGGCGGCCTCCTTCGCCGATGTCGTGGCCCGCCAGCACCAGCCATTGCCCCGATTTGCGGGCGGCTTCGATCATAGGAAGGAGTTGGTCAAAATCCTTGCCGTCGGACTCCACGCCGGTAAGTTGGGCAAAATCACAATAATCCGGACTGTTCGGCCCTTCGCTCAGCCACAGTCGGCCGCTTAGGAAGAGGTCGGCTACCACGGGGACGTAACTCTTGGTATCGACGCCCCGGCCCACAAAGGTTCCGCCGCAGGGATAGGCAAATACCTCGGGTTTCACGCCCAGCATTTCTTCAATTTGTTTATTTGCTTCCAGCAGTTCCGCCCGCATTTTTTCGATAGTGTAGTCTTCCAGCGCCGTGGGGCGCGACCAAACGAAGTTGCCGCTGCACGGATGCTTGACGGAGTGGTTGCCGATTTCGTGGCCGCTGGCGACGGTTTGCTTCCAGCCGTGCACCTGCTTGGCGGCGCGGGGCGGCACGATGTAGAAAGTTGCCTTCACGCCGTACTCATTCAGCAGCGGCACGCCCACCCGTGGCTGGCTCTCCCGTCCATCGTCAAACGAAAGGCTGATGGCCATTTGCTTACCGTCCGGCCAGGGGAAAGGGGTGATCGATTGGGCGAAACCTATTCGCGTAAGGAACACCAAGAGAACAAGGTTCAGGAGACGGAGACAAGTTTTCATTTTTTTCTAAATCAGCTTCTAGGTAAACTAAGTTGAGAGACTCTTTAATTTGTTAATATGGACACTAAAACAAGAACCAAGTACGCAGAACTTTGAACGCTGAACTAAGAACCTTTTTTTAGAAACGCCAATAAATCCGCCATATCCTCCGGGCTAATCTGGCTTTCGAGTCCAGCGGGCATGACCGACACGTTCAGGGAGTTGAGTGATTTGATATTCTGGCGCGGGATGACGGTTTCTTCGCCTCCGTAGCCGCGCAAGGTCAGGGCCGTGGGCGACTCCGTGGCGATGAGGCCCTGCACGGTCTCGCCCGACTTCATTTCGATATTCCACAGGTCGTAGCCGTCGGCGATGGAAAAGGCTGGATTCAGAATATCGCCCATGATGGACTCGATGCGCCGGTTGCGGATCGTCCCCAGGTCGGGCCCGTAGGGTGTCCCCAACGCGCCGCCAATTTGGTGACAGGCCGAACAGTTTTTGCTAAATACCTGGCGTCCCTTCGTGGTATTTCCCTCTGTTTTGAGCGCCGGGGCGTACTGCGCCACTACCTCCTCGCGGCCGTTGCTGGGATTTGCCAGCAAGGCTCGGGCGCGGGTTCGCAGCGGGATGTTGCGGTAGTTCATCAGCCGCACCGTGCGCGGCCAACCTAAACTGGCGGGATCGATGGTGCGGTTTTCGAGGGCATCCAGCAGCAGGCCCATGCGCTCGTCGTTCCCCAAAAAAGTATTGATGGCAGAATTGCGTACCTCCGGGCCGAGAGAAGCCCATTGCGCGGTCGCAAACTGGCTGACCGCCGGGCCGGGCATGGCCGACAAGGTGTTCAGCGCAGCTAATTGTACAGCGAGCGGTTCGGTTGGCACGATTAGTTTTTTGAGTAAATCGATCTGGCTACTTTGGGGTTGCATAGCCAGAAAATGTAGGGCAGCGGTGCGGTTTTCGGAGGATTGCTTTGGGTCGGTAGAAATTTTGGCCGCTTCTGCCCGAGCCTGTTCAATGGCTGTGCCCTGCGGCAAACCGATCAGGCGCAGTAGTTGGACGCTGCCCTCCCGTACCGCCGCCAACGGGTGCGTCAAGGCCGAATTGACCAATAATTGCTGTTCGCTTTCCAGCGCAGGAAGCACGTCTCTATTGTTTTTCAAACCCAGTGCCAAGCCTTGTAGCACCGCTCCCTGCCAGCCGCTATGCTTGCTTACATCGGGCCGCAGACTGCGAGTGAGGATGCCTTTGACTTCGATGGCCGTTCCTCCCGTTCCGGTCGTGCTGCTCAGCCGCTCGACCAGCGAACGGTATGCGGCATTGCCGTTTTCGTAGCGATCGAGTACCGCGTTCAGCAGGTTGTTACCTTCGGCGGGGCGAGCGGAAAGCGCCGCGATTTGCACCCAGGAATCCTGCATATCCCGAAAAAGCAGGTTTTCCCGCACTTTGGCCGCCTCCGGGCTATTCATAAAACCCAGCGTACAGAGCAGTTGAAAACGAACTTTGGCATCCGTGTCATTTTGCAGGAAGAGCAGTTTCTTCGGCAATTCTGGATTTTTGTTTAATAGAGGCTGGGCCAAATAAGGCTCGGCTAGTTTGATGGCGTTCTCCCGGACGCCGGGTGCTTTGTCGTCCAGCGCTTTTGCCAACAACTGCGGATTGAGCGCATCCAAGCCTTCCAGCGTCCAGAGGGCGTGTAGCCTGCCCAGCGGGTTTTGCGCCTCCGTCGCCATGCGTTGCAGGACTGGTATGTCACCGGTGGCTGGTCGGTCGCTGAGCAGTCGCTGGGCCGTGCGCCGCCACCAAATATTAGGGTCGGCGAGTTTTTGGCGAAGTTCGGCGTTGGTCAGTTCGCGGGCCAGGTCTTGTTGCCAGGTAGCCGGGGGCGTGCCTTTGGGCGTAATGCGATACAGGCGGCCCTTGTCCGTGCCGTTGTACAGGGCGCCCGAGTGTATCACATCGTCGGCCATCCACTCGGGATGCTCGATGATTTGGCGGTAGTAGTCCGTCACGTACAGCGCCCCGTCCGGTCCGGTGTACAGGTTGACTGGACGAAACCATGCATCGGTCGAAGCCAGGAATTCTTTGTCAGGATACAGCCGGCTGGCGGTGAAAGTGGCGCCCTCGTCGCGTATCACATCGGCGTGAACCAGGTTGCTGACGGGCTCTGCCACGAACGACACGTGGTCGAAAGGCACAGGAAAAAGTCCGCCCTGGTAGGAATTGGAGCCACAGGCTGAGGTGAACACGCCCAGGTCGGTCAGCAGTTGGTTGAGCGGGTTTTTGGTGATGGAAAATACCTCCGCCGCCGCGCCGTGGTCCGAGATCGTCTGCGTGGCATTGGCAACCAGCAGATTGGGATTGCGGTTGAGATAAGCCGCCGACATCACCTGGTGCATAGCGTGGTTGGCGTTACTTACCACAAAATAACGGCCCCAGGCGTCGAAGGTATGGCCGAACTGGCTTTTGCCCGAAAGCATCTCCAGTCCCGCGCGGTCGGGCCGGAAGCGTACGCCGCGCCCTTGAGCGTTGTCGGGCAGGCGGGGGCTGTCTCTGCGGCCCGGATAACGGACATCGCCGCCGCGGTCGCCGAATTCTTTTTGGAAAGCCTGGGACGAAATGGCCCCTTCGTGGCCGAGATAAATCCAGTTGTCGAGGCCCAGCAACGGCGAATTGAGGTTATGCTGCGGGTTGGAGAGCGCAAAACCAGTAAGGAGCGTATCCCGGATTTCGGCCCGTCCGTCGCCGTCTGCGTCTTCGAGATACAGTACATTCGGCGCGTCCGTGACGATCACGCCCTGCTTCCAGCGCATGATGCCCGTCGGCAGCGTCAGTCCGTCAGCGAATACCTGGCTCTGATCCATGCGGCCGTCGTGGTCGATGTCGGTCAGTAGCACAACTTTGCCCGAGCCGCTGAGTTCGAGCGGGTAGCCGTGCATTTCCACGACATACAGCCGTCCCCGTTCGTCGATCTCCATCGCCACCGGATCGGAAATGAGCGGCTCGCTGGCGACCAACTCGATCTGAAATCCCTCGGCCAGTTGAAAGGTAGCCAGGGCATCTTCGGGCGAGATGTCAGCTATGGGAAACTGGCGGCTACTTATGGTCACTAATCCTCCGACGGCTAGCAGCCCGAGAAGGAACTTGGAAAGGGGTTTTCGTTTGAAGTGGCTTTGCATTTCCAGAGTAGCTGTTTTTTTCTGTAAATCAGTAGCTATCGTTCTGCTTCAGGTACCCCGGCAAGTTCGACGCCCCGTCGATGGCCGTTTGCGGAATTGGGAAAAGGCGCTTTTTCTTGTCGGTGCTGGTTTTTTCGGTCCAGGTGTCCTCGTATTTGCCGAAGCGAATCATGTCGGTACGGCGGATGAATTCCCAGTAGAGCTCAAAGCCCCGCTCGCGGTAGAGCAAATCAAGGTTCATCGTCGCGAGAGCCGGTGGCGGCGTACCACGGGCCGTGCGGGCGGCGCGAACGGTGTTCACATCGGCAAGGGCGGCGGCTTCTCCCCCGCCCTTGCGGAGCTTAGCCTCGGCCCGCATCAGATAGACATCGGCCAGGCGAACGATGCTAATGTCGGCCTCGCCGAAATTGCGCCCGCTCGTGGATTTCTTGCTGAACTCGTATTTCTCCACCCGGTAGCCCGAACTGTAATTGCTCCCCTCGACGGTGAAGTCGATTTTCTCCGTAAAGTCCACGGCCAGGGTAGGCTTGTTGCGCGAAGCCGAAAACAGCTTGCCCACTTTCATCTTGCCATCGGGACATTTCAAAAACGCGCCGTTCACCCGCAGCAGACCGTACTGCTGGCCACGCAGAATGCCCCGGTTGATGTTGAAATTGTCCGCCGCCACGCAGGAGTCGGCGGGATTTGAGTAAATGGACAGGTTTTGCTTGTAAAAGCGTGGATCCACCGCCGGGTCGGCGGGGGCGTAGGCTTTGGCCCATGTCTGGTAGTAGTCCGAGGTGATGCCCGGCCCGTCGGTGCCGTTAGCGGCGGGGTAGGCGGGCAGGGGAAACTGGTCGCCCGAAAGCGAGAAATAGGCCATCCGGTTGTGGCCGTTCAAATCGGCCCGCTGATCCACGGCAAAGATCAGTTCCTTGTTGGTGTGGTTGTCCGAATCAAAAATCGAGAAGTACTCCTTCACCAATGCGTACTGGCCCGAAGAAATGATTTTGTCGGTGTATTCCACCACCTTGTCCATATCCTCCGGCTTGAAAGCGGGCGTCCCATAAGGATCGCGATAGACGGCGGCGTTGAGGTACAGCCGCGCCAGCAAGCCCCAAACTGCCCCCTTGGAAATCCGTCCTGGCCCGACGTTGGCTTGCACATCCGGCTCGATGGCCAGCAGCTCGCTCTTGATAAACTCGACGGCCTCCGTCCCGCGCAGAATTTTTGAATTGGCACCCAAATCATCTTTCACGAACACCAGCCCCCACATATCCAGCGTCAGCATAGAATAATAGGCCCGCATTCCGCGTGCTTCGGCGATGTATGCCTTCGTGACGGGGTCGTTCAGCGTGGGCAGCGCGTTGAGTGCGGTAATCGTCCGTGAAACTCCTTGCAGGATCGTGTTCCAGGTATTACGGATGTTCGGATCGGTGCTGGTGTAATTGTGCTGGTGCATGGCCAGGTAAATGCCATTGTCGCCCCAATCGGTACCGCCCCGGTAGGGCAGGATGGCTTCATCGGTGGAGATTTCCTGCAAGGCAAAATACCTGGTATGCTGAAAGAGGTCCGGCAACAGCGCGTAGGCGGGTACCAGAATACCGTCGGCGGCCTGCCGATCCGAAAGGCCACTGGCCGAAGTTTCATCAAGTACATTCTCTTCCAGGTTGGTACAACCGAAGAGGATCAGGAAGGAGAAGAAAAGTAGCTTTTTCATCATCATTTAATTTAGAATGTCACATTAAGGCCGAACACAAACGTTTTCGCCTTCGGGTAGCTGAGGTAGTCCACACCGTAGGAGGAGATGCCGTTGATCTGGCGGTCGGCGTTGACTTCGGGGTCGTAGCCATTGTACTTGGTGATCAGGAACAGGTTTTGGCCCGTGGCCGATAAACGTATGCCCGAAATCCAGCGGTCGATGCCCAGTGATTTGGTGTTGAACGAATAGCCCAGCGAAAGGTTGTTCAACCGGAAATACGCGCCGCTTTTCAGGTAGCGCGACGAGACCGGAGCCGCATTGTTAATCGACTCGTTGGTTGCCTCGATGGCCTCGGGAATCACGTTCTGGCCTTTGGACAATTTCAGTTTGTAAAAATTAGAGTTGGCCGTGTTGTCATAGACCTTGTTGCCCGCTACTCCGTTGAGGTTAAAACTCATGTCGAAGCCCTTGTGCGACAGGCCGCCGTTGATGTTGTACTGCCGAGTGGGCAGGGCGGTGCCCAGGGCCACGCGGTCTTTGTCGGTGACGAGGCCGTCGCCGTCCGTATCGCGGAAGGTACTTATTCCTTTGTCGTTGAAGCCCGTGAATTCTTTCATAAAGAATGTGCCGATCGGCTGCCCGTTGACGTAGCCGTTGATGGTGGCCGAAGTCAGGCCCGAACCCGAAGCCGCGCCCGATGGAATGACCGAATACGGCGAGCCTTCCACGTTATTACTAATGAAAGTAATGTTGCCGCCGATATTGCCTCTTAGGCCGTTGCCCGCCGTGTAGCGGTAGTTCAGGTCCATTTCCAGGCCGCGGTTGGTGATAGTCATGTCCGGCACGTTGGTCCAGAACGTGTTGGCGGGCTGCACGGGATCGGCAGGGATGACTTCCAGCAGAATGTTGTTCGAGACTTTGTTGAAATAGTCGATCGTACCCGACAACGCATTGCTGAACAGCGCAAAATCGAGTCCAACATCCATCTGCTTGGAAACCTCCCACTGAATGTTGGGATTGGCCAGCCTTGTGTAGGATGTCCCCGGCACATAAGGCCCGGTGTCGGTCAGCGGGTAGCTGGTGGACGAAGAAATCTGCGAGGTAAACAGCGCCTGCGTGATTTTGGAAGGAATTTCCTGGTTTCCCGTTTGGCCATAGCCCGCCCGTAGTTTCAGGTCGTTGAAAGGCGTAGATTTCATAAACTCCTCCTCCGAAAGCCGCCAGCCCACCGAAGCCGACGGGAAAACGCCATACTTATTGTTGGCCCCGAACTTCGACGAGCCGTCGGCCCGCACAGTAGCCGTAAGCAGGTACTTGTCTTTGAACTGATAATTGACCCGCCCAAAAAACGACTGCAATTCGTTTTCGATGGCGTAGCCCGTCGGGCGGTTGTTGGCAAAAGTCAGATCCTGGCCCAGGCCGGGGTTGAAAATCGGCTCGATGCTCGAGATCGGAAATTTATTGATACTGGAACCACGACCCTGAATGAAAAATTTCTGGAACGAGTGTCCCACCAAGCCCGTAAAGCTGTGGTTGGTTTTGGAAAAAGAGTAGGTCAGATAATTCTCGATCAGCGCGTTGCGGTTGGTCGTATAGATCGTTTCCAGGCGACCGTCCTGAAAAGGAATCTTGTTGGGCAGCGACTGCAAATCCCGCACCGAATTGGAGTTGTCCACGCCAAAATTCAGCTTGTACACCAGCCCTTCGATGATTCGGAACGAAGGCGTGATGTTGCCCACTACGCGGTTAGTCGTTGTGATGTCTTTTTGCAAACTCAATGCGATTAGCGGATTGGTACTATTCTGCTCCTGAAATATTTTGCCGTCTTTGTCGTAGGCGGGGTAGGTCGGGTTGGCCGAAATCGCGCCGCCGATCATGCTTTGGATGGGCGGACGGTTGTTATTGACGTAGGAAGCGTTCAAGTTTACGTCCACCGTCAGGCGGTCGTCCGGCAGGAACTTCTGGGTGACGTTGATGCGGCCCGTGTAGCGTTTCAGGTCGCTTTGTTTCAGAATCCCTTGCTGATTCTGGACGCCCAGCGAGGCGTAGTAGGAGAGTTTGTTAGCCCCGCCTCCGAACGACAGGTTATGGTTTTGGGTGTAGGCCGTTCGGGTGATTTCCTTCTGCCAGTCGGTGGACGCGCCGAGGTCTTCCAGCACACCGCCCACGGCGGGTACCTGCTTGCGGTATTCGTCCGCCGAGAAAACGTCCAGCGGCCGGGCCAGGGTAGAAATGCCCAAACTAGTCGAGAAAGTGAGGCTGGAAACGCCCGCCTTGCCCTTTTTGGTCGTGATAAGTACCACGCCATTCGCGCCGCGCGAACCGTAAATGGCCGTGGCCGAGGCGTCTTTCAGCACGTCGATGGACTCGATGTCCTGCGGATTAAGAAAAGACAACGGATTGATAGCCCCGCCCGTGCTGGAATTGTCCAGCGCTAGTCCGTCCAGCACGAACAGCGGCGTACTGCCCGTCCGGACGCCGCCCGGCCCGCGAATGGTGATCGACTGCGAACTGCCCGGCTCGCCGCTAGCCGACACGACGTTGACGCCCGCCACCTTGCCCTGCAAAAGCTGCTCCGGCGAGTTGATGATCCCTTTGTTGAAGTCGGTGTTTTGCAAAGACTTGACCGAACCCGTCATGTCTTTCTTGGTGGTGGTGCCGTAACCGACCACCACGACCTGGCTCAGATCCGAGGCGGAAGATTGCAATTGAACGTCGATGGTTGTACGTCCGCTAACCGGAATTTCCTGTTTTTCAAAGCCAATAAAGCCAAAAACCAAAGTACTGGCGTCCGAGGCGGCAATCGAGTAATTACCATTAGCGTCGGTATTGGTGCCGCGCTGCGTGCCTTTGACGACCACGCTGCAACCCACCAGTGCGTCCTGCGTGGTGGCGTCGGCCACGCGGCCCGTGACGGTGGTTTGGGCCCGTGCTTGCGGGAAAAGGCCGCCAAGCAGGAACAGGAGTACAATCGCCAGCCTTTTTGTGGGTGGCGAGGCAGGGGAAAGGTGCTTCATAGTAAGGAGCGTTAGGGGTGACTTGAAAACTGGCGCAAAAGTGAGGGTTGTTGGGGAGAAATAGGGTGGTATCCACCTCCAGGCTTCGGTCTAAACCGTCGGGCAGGGGGCGACAGTTTACATTAATGGGAGGGCGATTTTATCCCTTCACGTAAGTCGTTCCGTACGGCGCGCGCTGCGGCCGCGACAGCATGGAACTGGCCTCGGCGTCGTTGAGGAACTGCTCCTTCTTTGGGTCCCATTGCAGCTTGCGGCCCAGCTTCATGGCCGTGTGCGCCAGCAGGCAGGCCGAGCAGGAGCGGTGGGCGATCTCGACGTGGCTGATTGTTTGCTTGTCGTTCTGGATGCTTTCCAGCCAGTTGCGGTGCTGTTCGGGGCTTTCGTAGAGGTGGACTCCGCTGGCTTCGATAATCGATCCCAGGATTTTCTTGTCGCTGGCCTTGAAGGCATCATTCTCCTTGGCCGCTGCCGCCGCGCCGGGGTCGGAGGCCGTGACGCCCACGTTGCCGCGCGAGACGAATATCCAGCCGTCGGTGCCCTCGAACTTGACGCCGTTGGGGTTGTCGCCGCCAATTTCCATCGTTACGCCATTGGCGTACTTGGAAATTACCAGGAAGTTACCATGGACGTTCCACAGCCCTGAACCAGGTAGCGGGAACGAACCCAGACCCGTAACTTCTATTGGACCAGTCAGCTCGGTGTTCATGCCCCAGTGGGCGATGTCGAGGTGGTGTGAACCCCAGCCCGTGATCATGCCCGCGCCAAACTGCTCGAGCCGCAGCCAGCCACCGCGTCCGCTCAGACTGTCCTGCGGATGCACGCGGTCCAGTGTGTAGTACACCTCGGGCGTGGAACCGAGCCACATATCGAAATTCAGGTTGGATGGCACAGTCATTTTTTCAGGGTTTCCGCCCGCCGGGTCGCCGGGCAGACCGACGTACACCTTCTTCAACTCCCCGATGCGCCCGTTGCGCACCAGTTCGCAGGCGCGCTTGAACTGCGGCCAGGGGTCGGCGGAGCGCTGTTGGCTACCGAGTTGGAATTTGATACCTTTTTTCTGCACCATATCGCTCAGCATCCGGCCTTCCTGAATGGTCAGCGAAGTGGGTTTTTGCATATAGACGTGCTTTCCAGCCACGGCGGCCTCCATCGCGGGCTGGGCGTGCCAGTGGTCGGGCGTGCTGATGATGACCGCGTCGATGTCCTTGCGGGCCAGGAGTTCCTTGTAGTCGTCATACATCTTCACGTCCACGTAGTTTTCCTTACCCGTCTTGTCAGCGTATGCTTTTTCGATCCACTTCTTGCCCATTGCCAGGCGGTTTTTGTCCAGGTCGGCCACGGCAATGACGCGGGCCACTTCGTTTTTCATCGTCTCGGGCAAATCGTGACCGCTCGAGATGCGTCCGAAGCCAATTTGACCGATGTTGATCTTGTTACTGGGCGCATTTTTACCAAATACGCTGGCCGGAACGATGGTCGGGAATACGGAAGCGGCGATGATGCCAGCGGTGCCGGTAGCGCTGGTTTTCAGGAAGGAGCGGCGGTTTTGGTTGTTATCTTTCATATTGGTTCTTGGTTAAAGTTTAGTTCAAATATTCCAGGTTGGTGAGATTTGACAACTTTTAAAAAGTTGTCAAATCAATTGTCAAATCTTGCAGCCACCCAGCCTTCAGCCAATTCAAAAGCCAATCGAATTCCCCCCATCCACGGGCAGGGAAATGCCGGTGATGAATTTGGCAGCTTCCGAAGCCAAAAACACGGCCGCCCAGCCGATGTCTTCCGACTTCCCCCAGGTACCCATCGGCGTGCGGGCCATCGCCTTGTCGCGGCGGGCGGGGTCGTTGTTCATAGCGGTGAGCATCATGGGGGTTTCTATAAAACCCGGCGCGATGCCGTTTATCCTCACATTATGCGGAGAAAATTCGGTCGCCAACGCCTTCACCATCCCCGCTACTGCTGATTTGGATGACGAATACGCTACCACACGGTCAATGCCATACAGTGCCGCCATCGAAGTAATCATGATGATGGAACCCGCCCTGCGCTCGATCATCCGCTTGCCGCACTCGCGGGTAATAGCGAAAACGGCGTGGAGGTTCGTTTGCATAATCCGGTCAAAATCGGTGTCAGTCGTGTCCACGGCGTGTTTCTTCATATTGATGCCCGCGTTGTTAACCAAAATGTGGATGGGGCCGTGCGCGGCCTCAATGTCAGCGACCAGTTTAGAAATCGTGTCCAGTTCCGTAATGTCGTGGACGAAGTAAAAGGCCTGATCGCCCAATATTTCGACGGCTTCCTGCAAAACACTCTCGCGCCGCCCGGTCAGGACTACCTTGGCACCGGCTTGTACCAAGCATTCTGCGATGTGGAAGCCAATGCCGCTACCGCCGCCGGTGATGAGGGCCAGCTTATTTTGGAGAGAAAAGACGTTGAGGTTTGGTGTGTTTGGGGATGTAGTTTTGGTCATATAGTTTTTTATAAAAAAATCAATTGCCGATGGCTTTAGCCTTCGGGCTGGTAGGTCAAATGCGCGGCGAATCTCCTAATTTGTAAGATTAAAGTTACCTGCCGTCCGCACAATCGCCATCTCCAACCCCCTTAATTCCGCCAAAGCCTTCAATCGCCCAATGCCAGAATAGCCGGGATAGGTTTTTTTATCCAAATCATCCAGCATCTGAAAGCCATGATCTGGCCGCATAGGAAGCCGCGCATCCTTTTCTCCCTTCTCGCCACGGGGCGCCCCGCATCTCCCTTCCTCCTCTTTTAACAATGCCTTCACCACCGCGTACATATCCACATCCCCGTCAAGGTGCGGGGCTTCGTGGAAATTCCTTGTTCCCGGCTCGCGCCGTGTGGTGCGCAGATGCACGAAGTGAATGCGATCGCCGAAGCGTTCAATTATTTTGGTCAAATCGTTGTCCTCCCGCACGCCCAGCGAACCCGTGCAAAACGTGATGCCGTTGGCACGGACGTTGGCCGCCTCCATGAGTTGTGCCAAATCGCTTTCGGTACTGACCACCCTCGGCAAGCCCAGCAGCGGGCGCGGCGGGTCGTCGGGGTGGATGCACAGATTTATCCCAAGCTGCGACGCGGTCGGGGCGACTTCCTTAATAAAATAATACAGGTTCTCGCGCAGTTCTTGGTCGCCGATGCTCGAATATTCATCCAGCAAATCCTGAAAAACCGCCAGGTCGAAAGCTTCTTCCGAACCAGGTAAACCCAGCAAGACCGTGTTGGTCAGTTTGGCGATTTCCTCCGGCGTCATGCTCTGGAGTTTTTCCAAAGCGGAGACCTGGATTTCCGGCTCGTAGTCGGTGGCGGCGTTCGGTCTTTTTAATATATAAAGATCAAAAAGCGCGAAATCCTCCCACACGAACCGCAGCGTCTTTTGGCCTTCCGGCAGTGTGTAGTCCAGCGCGGTACGTGACCAGTCCAGCACGGGCATGAAGTTGTAGCAGACAGTTTTGATGCCGCAAACCGCCAAATTCATCAGTGACTGCTTGTACTTTTTGATGTACTGATCGCGACTGGGTCGCCCTTTTTTGATGTCCTCGTGGACGGGTAAGCTCTCCACCACCAGCCATTGCAGCGAGTTGTAGCGGTCGTTACCGGATTCGATAAGACGAATTCTTTCTTCAATCGCCGCCACAGGCCACACTTCCCCGACCGGAATCTGGTGCAGGGCGCTTACCACGCCGCTACAACCCGCCTGTCGGATATCCATGAGCGACACGGGGTCGTTGGGCCCGAACCATCGCATGGAGTGAATCATTGTCCGCTGCTATTGCCAATGGGAGTTTCGTCCACTTTCACGTCGCCAACGACGTACTGCATCCCGTCGAGCAAGAATTTCAGCAGCGCGGGGTGTTCGGTATAGGTCTGGGCGTTGTGCGAGGGCGAGCAATAAAACACACGGCCTTTGCCGTACCGCTTTATCCAGGAAATGTACTTACGCGGCTCAGGGTTGTCGCCCTTCAGGCCCGTGATTTCGCTGGTATTGATGTATAGCAGTGGCCGAAAATCCCCCTTCTCGTAGGCGACATTGAACATATAGGGTTCGTCCACGTGTGTGAATCCCTCTCCCCCAAAGCCTTGAACCAGCGGATGAGCGGGGTCAACTAATCTTACGTTGAGGGGCTGCTGTTTGGGGTGGTAGTCGAAGCTGCCGCCTATCATTCCGCTAAATTCCAGCGACTTGTTTTGCATCACGATGCCGCCGTGCAGGGCCATCAGGCCACCGCCTTTTTTGATGAAAGAAAGCAGGTTGTCTTCCAACTCTTTTGCCTTGGCAATCACCTTCTCTTCCGAGAGCGACTTATCTTCGCTCACTTTATCGCGAAACAGGTCGCGGTTCGTACCAATGGAGCAGTTGTTGTTAAGTACCACGGCGTCAAACTGCTTGAGATTACTTTTCTCGAACATCGCGATGTCATTGCTTGAAACTACCTCGAAGGCCCCGCTCTTCGCGCCCAGCGTTTCGATTACAGCGGCGGTATGCGGAACTACCCAGTGGTTGAAACCCGTAAAGAGCGAGAACAGCAGAATTTTGTGCTTTTTCTTAGTGGGGAAGGTAGTTTTAGCGGGGGCCGTTTTCTCAATTTTGGCCTTCCAGGCGTCGGTGACTTCAAAGCTTTCCATACTCTGAGCGTGCAGACAGTTGCCGAAGGAAAGTGAGACACAGAATAGCAGTAGCAGCAGTCGATTTTTCATTAGTCTGTAAAATTTTGTGGTTTCTTATTTTAAAGGACGAAATTCCTTCAATTTAACCCTTTTTGATTAAACGTGCGGATTGGCGTAAATTGGCTTAACATTTATAAAAATAACCTTCAGCCCAGCACCAATGGCCGCTACCGCCCACTTCGACTACGAACAAAAAACCATCCGAATTCAGGCCCGGCTCGTTTTCTACGGCTCGGAAGCTACGCCCGAAGCCGCGCAAGCCATTGTGGAGGAAATCAACCGGATGTATAATGAACCCCAAGCGGAAGTCAAGGTAAGAAACGAAACCTACCGCGTTTTTTTTGTCATCGAATACGCCCTGCTAACGACCGAAGAAGCCACGCGACTCATCGCCCAGAACGACGATTTCCAGAACAATTTCATCCGGCTGGAAAAGGAAAACATCGTCACCCGCTCTTTCATGGGCTTTGGCCTGGGCGATAACGTAGGCCACTGGATCGTGAGCGACCAACTGGGCCAGTCCACTACGGCGGCGCACGAGTTCGGCCATGGCCTGGGACTTGACCACCCCGCCCGCCTCGACTACCGGGGCAGCGGTAGCCCGCCGCCCATCATGGCTCCGCGCGGCACGCTGGTGGACGCGCAATACCAATGGGAACCTGCTGCCAAAGCGGGCGAAATCGGCGGTACGATGAAGCCTATCCACCGAAGAGTTACGGCAGCCGAAATCCAGCAGATTGTTGAAAATATTACGATTCGGCCCGATAAATCGGCCTATTTGGGAAGACTTTCCAATATTACGTTCGACGAAGTGGGAAGGCCTGGCATGGGACTAGCGTAAGCAAAAATGAATTGGCAACCCGCGCCGGCGTACCGGTCAACTGTTCACTAATTCAGATTCCCTTCACTCCTAATTCTTTCCGCAAAGTCGTATCACCAGGCGCATTGTGCGACCAGTAATCCGAGCGGATTTGCTCCGTTTTCACGGCGCGGGTCGTGAGGGTTTTGCCGCGCGAGGGGTAGGTTTCTTCCCAGCCCGCGATGGCGTGGGGAAAGGCTTTTTCAAAAACGATGCGCAGTTCACGCTGGGCGTCGGGGTAGTTCAGGGAATACTGTTGCAAGGCTTTTC
>JBBSKK010000023.1:0-15194 GCA_038256395.1 Cytophagales bacterium
GAAAGTCAGAAACGGCTTTCGAGAGAACAGGTAGTTGGTCTTCGGTTTCCTAAAAAAGGCATTCAACGGCTAAAAATAGCGATTGAAAAAGCCGCCGCGAAAGACTCAGAAAAAATAGTAGGGTACAGTACTTGACAAGTAAAAGGGCTTCCGAATTTCGGAAGCCCTTTTGCTTTTTGAGTGCTATCGTAGAATAGACACTCTCAATTATCAACTATCAATTCATTTAGCGATGTCCACCTGCACCCGATTGCCTTTGATCGTGTTGCCGTCCATGGCGCGAATCACCACGCGCGAATCGCGCTCTTTGACATCCACGTAGGTGTAATTGTCATAAATCTCGATGGCTCCGATGTCGCGGCCCGCAATACCGGACTCGCCGGCAATGGCACCCACGAAGTCACGGGGAGCGATGCGGTCTTGGTGACCGACGTTGAAGTACAAACGAGACATTCCTTCTTCCACGGGACCCGGTGCGCTTTTTTCGCGGCGGGGAGCAGGGCCACGGTCGTCGCGGTTGCCGAAGCGCGAGCCACGGTCTCCGCTCTCACGGTCGCGTCCAAAGCGTCCGCCGCGATCGTCGCGGCTTTCGAAGCGGGAGCCACGATCACCCCGGTCACGGTCGCGTCCGAAGCGTCCGCCCCGGTCTCCACCATCCCGGTCGCGTCCACCGCGACTGTCGCCGCGATCACCCCGGTCGGAACGGCGTTCCTCCCAGGCCAGGTTAGCGTCGGCGTATTCGTTTTTCTCCACGCCCAGCAATTGCTGCGTCATGGCGGCCACGATTTGCTCGGTCGAGAAACCGCTGTGGTGCAGTTGCTCCAGCACGTCGTCGTACAGGTTGTCCTTATTCTTATTGTTCTGGCGGATAGCCTCGGCCATCGTTTCCACGAAGCGGGCCTTACGTACGCCGACGATGTCCTCGTAGGAAGGAATCACGCCTTTTTCAATCTTCACCTTGGTGAAATTCTCGATCTGGCGAATGCGGTTGCGCTCGTCGCGGGCGACCAGCGAAAATGCCTTGCCGGCGAGCCCCGCGCGTCCGGTACGGCCGATACGGTGGACGTAATATTCTTCGTCCAGTGGAATGTCGTAGTTGATGACAGCGTCAAGCCCGGTCACGTCGATGCCGCGAGCGGCCACGTCGGTACCTACCAGGATTGTGCTGACACCCGCTTTGAACTTGTTCATTACGTTGGTGCGCTGCTGCTGACGGAGGTCGCCGTGAATGCCCTCGGCGGCGTAGCCCCTGGTTTGCAGTTGCTCCACGATTTCGTCCACCTTGCGCTTGGTATTGCAGAACACCAGCAGCGACTGGATGTTGTACATATCGATCAGGCGCGTCATCACTTCCAGCTTGCCCTGCGGCTTCACCTCGTAGCAAAGCTGCGCGATGTTGTCGTTGGTAAGCTCGTTGCGCACGACCTTGACCATGACGGGATCGTCCAGGAAGCGCTTCGTAATGCTCAGAATCGGCTTCGACATCGTAGCCGAGAACAAAATCGTCTGCTTGTCTTCCGGCATATCGACCAGAATGCTCTCAATGTCCTCGCGGAAGCCCATGTCCAACATCTCGTCGGCTTCGTCCAGCACCATCATGCGTACCTCGCTGAAATCCAGCGTCCGGCGTTGCATGTGGTCCATTACGCGACCCGGCGTACCGACCACGATTTGGACGCCCTTTTTCAGGGAGCGAATCTGGCGCTCGATGGAATCGCCGCCGTAAATGGCCTCGATCCGCACACCGCGCTTGTACTTGGCCAGGCGACCGATTTCCTGTGAAACCTGCACGGCTAGTTCACGCGTGGGGCAAAGCACCAGTACTTGCACCGCATTGCTGCGGGCGTCGATCATTTCTAGAGCCGGAATGCCGAAGGCGGCGGTTTTACCCGTACCCGTTTGGGCTTGTCCGATCACGTCGTAGCCTTCCATTACGGGCGGAATGGCCTCAGCCTGAATAGGAGAGGGGGTTGTGAAGCCCATTTCCTCCACGGCCCGCATGATGTCGTCAGAAAGACCCAGCAAGGCGAAACCCGACTTGGGGGCTACTTCCAATTCTGCTTCTTCGTCTTCCTCAGCGTCGAAATTGTCCTCAGAGTCAACCATCTCGATAGTCTCAACCGTTTCGATTTTTTCCTCCTCAACCGCCGTGACTATTTTTTTCTTAGCCTTTGGTTTCTTTACCTCGGCAACTACCACTTCCTCAACGGGCATTTCCGCTGACTCAGCTTCGATCTCAGCCATTACAGCTTTCTTAGACTTAGGCTTCGTTTTCTCCGCCACGATTTCGTTCTCAGCAGAAACTACTTCTTCGGTTTCAGTAACCAGCGCCACTTTTTTCTTGGCTTTCGGTTTCTTTTCCGCTACTATCTGGTCGTCCGAGCCATTGGCATCGACTACCAGTACTTCTTCATTTTCTATTAATTCCATTGGTATTTTTTGTTTTTAACTTTAAAAATTGGGGTGTTGGTTTAAAGGTTGAAATGTTTAAGGGTTGAATTTTAGGCACACAGAGAGTCTTGGAAGACGGGGCTTTGTGACCTTGATCCCCTTAAACCTTTCAACTTTTAAACATTTCAACATCACGCTCTACGCTTGCCTTTCCGAAAACCGGAAAACACAACGCACAGAATAGTATCCTGTCGTTCGGAAAACCGAAACGTCGGACCGCCCGCAATCGGAGCGTACTTTATACTTGACAAAAAGGGATTTTGCGCAAAGCCCACACAATACATCCGTGTGGCTCTGCGAGACTTTATCGGAAGTACCAACCTTATACTTGGTGGTTGGCGGCAAATTCTGGTGCCTGACCCGGACTGAAGCAGAGAAGCGAACGGATGTTCGTTCAATTATGACGCAAAAGTAAGCAATCTTTTTTAATAAAAAATTTATTTTTCTAAAATAATTGCAATTTTTTTAGAACCCATAAAAAAGGCGGCTCCCAAAATTTCACTGGAAGCCGCCTGACTAGGGTTTTGGCCCAAATTATAAATCCGCCGAACTGTACGAATCCAATACTTCGAGAACATCGACGTAGGGCAAATTGAAAGCATCGGATACGCCCTTATAGACTACCTGGCCGTTGACGATATTCAAGCCTTTCAAAAGCTCCTCACTTTTGGTGCAAGCCAGTTGCCAGCCCAAATTTGCCAATTGCAGGGCGTAGGGTAGGGTTGAATTGGTCAAGGCTAGGGTGGAAGTATAAGGAACCGCGCCCGGCATATTCGCCACGCAGTAGTGAACCACCTCGTCCACAACGTAAGTCGGATCTTCGTGTGTGGTGGCGTGTGAGGTCTCGAAGCAGCCACCCTGGTCGATGGCCACGTCCACCATCACGGTGCCTGGGCGCATCAGTTTTAGCATGTCCCTGGTAATCAGCGAAGGCGCTTTGGCACCGGGAATAAGCACGCCCCCAATGATGATGTCGGAGTGCTGGATGTGGCGGCGGATGTTGTACTGGTTGGACATGACCGTGTCCACGTTGGCGGGCATGATGTCTTCCAGGTAGCGTAGCCGTGGCAGACTGATGTCCATAATCGTGACGTGCGCCCCGAGTCCGGCGGCCATCTTGGCGGCTTCCGTGCCCACGATGCCCCCGCCCAGCACCAGCACGTCGGCGGGCTTTACGCCGGCCACGCCACCCAGCAGAATGCCGCGTCCGCCCATGGGTTTTTCCAGGTACTTGGCCCCTTCCTGAATCGCCATCCGTCCGGCCACTTCGCTCATTGGAATCAGCAGCGGTAAGCTACGGTCGGTGCGCTCTACGGTTTCGTAGGCCAGGCATACCGCCTTGCGCTCGATCATGGCGTGGGTCAACTCCTCGGAGGAAGCGAAGTGGAAGTAGGTGAACAGCAGTTGGTTTTCCTTGATGAGCGGGTATTCGCGGGCGATTGGCTCTTTCACTTTTACGATCATGTCGGCGATTGCATACACCTCCTCGATGGTATCCAGTAGTTCAGCGCCGGCTTCTACATATTCTTCATTCGATAAGCCGCTGCCATTGCCGGCGTCTTTTTGTACATAGGTAGTATGTCCATGCCGACGGAATTCGGTGACGCCCGCCGGGGTGACGGCTACGCGGTTCTCGTTGTTCTTGATTTCACTGGGTACGCCGATGATCATTTTATTGGAGTGATGAGTTATGAGTTATGAATGATGACATTATCGTTTGATCTTGCAAAAGTATGATTAACAGTAATTTAATCTTAAACTATTTAGATTAGGAGAAAATAAAACTGTAATATTGAACACTTTCAGAAAATTTGATTTTAAAAATTAAAAAAGCTCGCTACGAACAAAAAAATATCCTGCCGATGAATCTTGACACTATTGATTTCTCTATTCTTAAAGCACTGCAATCGAACGCGCAATTGACCACAAAAGAGGTAGCGGCGGCGGTAAATCTATCGGTTTCGCCCGTGCATGACCGCATTCGCAAACTCGAACGAGCGGGCTATATCGATCGTTATGTGGCTTTGTTAAATCGTAAGAAACTGGGTAAATCACTAATCGTGTACTGCAACGTGACGCTTGACAAGCAGCGAAAGGAAAGCTTCGAGGAGTTCAACGCCTCCGTGTCGCGGCTGCCCGAGGTGCTGGAATGCAGCGTGGTGTCGGGGAGTTTCGATTATCTGCTAAAAGTGATCGCCGACGACGTGGAAGCCTATAATGCGTTTTACCAGCAGCATCTTTCGGTTTTGAAAAGCGTGCTACATATCAGCAGCTTTTTTGTGATGTCGGAGGTGAAGAGTACGACGGAGATTCCCATTTAAAGCTTCATTTCCTTGCCGTGCGTACCTTTGATGACCATCCTTAATATAGGCGGCGTGATTTTGAAAAAGCCCAACGCCACTTCCGAAAGTACCTCTCGGCCAAAAAGCCGCTGCACGTTGCGCCCCACTTTCAACCGTAGCGCAAACTCATTCCGCCAGGTACAGGTGTAGGAATTTTCGAGGATTTTCCGGGAATGATGGTCCGAAAAATACCGCCCCACCTCCCTCGCCGCCATATTTCCCGCCCTAATCGCCATCGCCATGCCGTTGCCGCAGAGCGGCGTGATGAGTCCGGCGCTGTCGCCCGCCATCAAAATGTGATTTTCAACGGCGTCCTTGGGGGCAAAGGAAATCTCGTTGATTACCTCTGGCTTATCGTAGAGAAATTCGGCGTTGCTGAAAATATCTCTCAAATGCGGGTTTCGGCTTAAAATATTTTGCTCCATTTCGGGAATACTACCCGATTCTTTAAGGTTTGACCTTTCAGTCAGGTAGCAAAGGCAATATTTGTCGTCCTCGATGGCCGACATCCCGCAGTAGCCGTTTTTAAAGTTATGTAGTGAAATCAGATCTTTGGCAAAATCTCCCCGAATGTGGTACTTGATACCCACGTAAGGCGATTCGTGTTTCATGAAATCACGGTCGAGTTGCTTGTCCAGGCGGGTGCGCTTGCCATAAGCCCCAATCACGATTTTGGCTTCGATTGAGTCTGAATTCGAGGTTTCTATCTCGAAAAAATCATTCATCCACCTGACATCCTGCACAATGGTATTCAACTGAAAATCAACACCTGATTGCTTTGCCAATTCATAAAGCGCGTGATCCAGCGCATAACGGCTGATTCCAAAACCGCCCATGTCCAAGGGAGTTTCAAGCACCGAGCCTTTTGGCGAGGTGAAGCGAAAATGATTGATACCGGTGCTGCCCAGCGCGTCGAGATTCAGGCCCAGATTTTCGAGGTACGGCCGTACTTCGTTGGAAACGTATTCCCCACAAACCTTGTGGTGCGGGTAGCCCTTCCGCTCGATGAGTAACACTTTTATCCCGACTCGCGCCAGTTCGATACTGCTAACCAACCCCGCCAACCCTCCCCCAATAATTACGACCGGGTACTTCATGCTACCGAAACTTGTTTGGTTATTCGTCTGCCCATAGAATTCAAATCAGTTTGCTTTTGTTCAAAGAAAGCCAACTCTCTTTGCGACCTTTGCGTAAAGACTTAGCGATCTCTGCGGTTAAAAGAACCCATGAACAAAAACTACAAAGACGGCCTCAACCTTCTCGCCAAAGTAACGCCCAAAAAAGCGTGGAATGCCATTCAGGTGCTGGGAAGCTACTTTTATTCCAAACTTTCGGGCAAAGCGAGCCACTATGGAATGCCCATCGCCATAAGTTTCGAGCCGACGACTTCCTGCAACCTCCGCTGCCCCGAATGCCCCAGCGGATTGCGCTCCTTCACCCGCCCTACGGGCATGATGGAGAACGATTTATACAAAAAAACCATCGACGAACTCGCCGATACGCTGCTCTACCTCATCTTTTATTTCCAGGGAGAACCCTATTTGCACCCATCCTTTATAGAACTGGTAAAATACGCCCATGACAAGGGCATTTACACCGCTACCTCAACTAACGCCCACTTTTTGAACGACGAAAAAGCCCGCCAAACCGTCGAGTCTGGCCTGGATCGGCTGATTATCTCCATCGACGGTACCTCGCAGGAGACGTACCAGCAGTACCGCGTCGGCGGGAAGTTGGAAAAAGTGCTGGAAGGTACGCGGAATATCATTAAGTGGAAAAAGGAACTCGGGTCGAATACGCCACACGTGATCTTTCAGTTTTTGGTGGTCAAGCCCAACGAACACCAAATCGCCGAGGTACAGCAACTGGCCAAAGAAATGGGCGTGGACGAAGTGGGTCTGAAAACTGCCCAGATCTACGACTACGAACACGGTTCCGACCTCATGCCGACCATCGACAAGTACTCCCGCTACGAAAAATCGGGCGACCGCTACTCCATCAAAAATGAGTTTGTGAATCACTGCTGGAAAATGTGGCATTCGTGCGTCATCACCTGGGACGGGCTGGTAGTTCCGTGTTGCTTCGACAAAGACGCCCACCACCGTTTGGGCGACATGAAAACTCAAAGTTTCCGCGAACTCTGGCGCGGCGAACCCTACCACGAATTCCGCCAGACGCTCATCCGCTCGCGTTCCGAAATCGAGATGTGCAAGAACTGCACGGAAGGCACCAAGGTGTGGGCGTGAAACATTTTGGGAATATTATTGAATATATATTGAATACTAAAAAAATCCCTCCGATAAGCCTCTAATAGCCAACCCATAACATTTTTAGCTAAAAACTCCGTGGAACATTTCTTGGGGAATTGCCGCGAATAGCGGAAATTTGGGGCAGGTAACAAATACAGACAATGGGTAAAGTAATTGCAATTGCCAATCAAAAAGGGGGCGTCGGCAAAACCACCACGGCCATCAACCTGGCGGCTAGTCTGGCGGCCCTGGAATTCAGGACGCTCATCGTAGACGCCGACCCACAAGCCAACTCAACCTCGGGGCTGGGCTTCAATCCCAAGGAAATAGAATACAGCATCTACGAGTGCATGGTCGAGGGCATTCGCACTCGCGATATCCTGATTCAAACCGACTTCCCCAACCTCGACCTGCTGCCGTCGCACATCGACCTAGTAGGAGCGGAAATCGAGATGATTAATATCAAGAACCGCGAAGACCGGATGAAGGACGCCCTCGAAGGTATTCGCGATGATTACGATTTTTTGATTATCGATTGTTCGCCTTCGCTGGGTCTGATTACAATCAACTGCCTAACGGCCGCTGATTCGGTTATCATTCCCGTGCAGTGTGAGTACTTTGCTTTGGAAGGATTGGGCAAATTGCTGAATACTGTTACCATTATTCAATCCCGCCTTAACACCAATCTAGCCATCGAAGGCATATTGCTGACGATGTACGACTTGCGCCTCCGGCTTTCTAATCAGGTCGTCAACGAAGTCACGACGCATTTTCAGACGATGGTCTTCGACACCATTATCCCCCGTAACGTGCGGTTGAGCGAGTCGCCAAGCTACGGCGTCCCGGTTCTGGCGCAGGACGCGGACAGCAAGGGAGCTATCAGCTACTTAAACCTGGCGCGGGAAATATTAACAAAGAATGGGTATCTTTCTCAGGATCAGCCGGTGGGGGCGGTATAATTGTGAGGAGTAAAAAATTGACGTTGGACGCTGGATTTCAGACTTTGGATTTTTTTGGAGATCGGTACACACCTTAGAGTAATCGCTTGATCCCAGACTATTTTCCTGAACCACAGGTCATTGTAAAATCTAGTATCTAGTATCCAACGTCCAGCATCTAAAAAATTCGTGCAGTATGGAAAATACCAGTAAAAATAAAAGAATGACGGGCCTGGGTCGTGGCCTTGGAGCCCTTTTGCAGGATTCTGACTCCGTAAATTCAAATAAGCCTTCGGGGCGTATCCCGCCCTACGAGATGATCAGTTCGATGAATGAGATCGACGTGGATTTTATCGAGGCGAACCCCTACCAGCCGCGCTCCCACTTCGACCAGGAGGCTTTGCAAGAACTGGCCGACTCGATCAAAGTGCAGGGAATCATTCAGCCGATTACGGTGCGGCAGCTTGGGCGCGACAAGTACCAGCTCATTTCGGGCGAAAGGCGTTTGCAGGCTTCCAAGTCCATTGGGATGCAGCGGATCCCCGCCTACATCCGTACCGCCAACGACCAGCAGATGCTGGAAATGGCGCTGATCGAGAACATTCAGCGCGAAAACCTGAACGCCATCGAAATCGCCCTCAGCTACCAGCGGCTGATTCACGAGTGCAACCTCAAGCAGGAAGAACTTGGCGATCGCGTGGGCAAGAACCGTACAACGGTCAACAACTACATCCGACTACTCAAACTCCCGCCGACCATTCAGGCCGCCCTGCGCGATAATCAGATCAGCATGGGCCATGCCCGCGCCCTGATTACGATCGACGACCTGGAAAATCAGTTAAAAATATTTAAAAAGACAGTCGAGGACGGCTGGTCGGTGCGGAAAGTTGAAGAGGAAGTGCGTAAATTGTCGGTTGCTCTGCCGACGGACGAAAACAACCGCCGCATCCAGACAATCAAACAGGAAATCAGGTCGTTGCAATTTCGGCTTTCTTCTTACTTTGGTTCGAAGGTGAGCATCAAAAGCGACGATAACCACAAGGGCGAAATCAAAATTCCCTTCACGTCGCAGGAGGAGTTGGATCGGATACTGGGTAGTTTGGATTTAGAGAAAAAGACTTGAAAAAAGGGATTTTAATTGGATTGCTGTTGCTGTCGTTTGGGGCCAAAGCTCAGGTGACTAACCCAAACAGACTGCCGGAGATTAAGGTAATCAAAGAAGTGGGGGACACGCTGCGTCCGGTAGTGAAGGATGTCCTACGCCCCGACGAACTGGCCGAGTTGGAAAACTCCGAGGACAGCATTCCCGTCACGATCATCACCGATCCCGGCCTGCCCGTACCCAAAAAAGCAGCCATTTACTCCCTACTTCTGCCCAGCTTGGGGCAAATCTACAACCGTGATTACTGGAAACTTCCCTTCGTTTACGCCGGGCTGGGTGCGGCGGCTTACACCATTCATTGGAATACATTGCGGTACAATGATTATCTTAAACCTTATCTTGCATCGGTGGATCCAGAAACAGGCGACCCGGTCAAGATTAAGGATCCTGATACGGGCAAACTGGTAGTGAAGAAAGAGTTCGACGTGTACGTGCGGGGTGACGATAGAATTGCCAAAGCCACCGTCGATCAACTCAAACGCGGCAAAACCTTTTACCGCCGCTACCGTGAGTACGGTTTCGTCATATTGGGCTTAGTGTACGCCCTCACCGCCGTAGAAGCCAATGTCGCCGCCCACCTAAAAAATTTCAACGCCAACATGAACGAAGATTTAACATTAAGGTTTGAACCATCCAACGAACGAACCCTCTTTTCACAATCAGCGCCGGGGGTTAAGCTAGTGCTGGCGTTCTAATTTGGAATTAGTGAATGTTGGAATAAAATCTGGCGAAAGCAATATTCACTAATTTACAATTCACTAATTAAACGCGAACTATGGGATAAAGAGAGCCGTAGGCTTGGCCGATTGTGTAGCCGCCGACTTGAGTCGGCGGGTTCAGATATATTGGTAATCAATAAGTTCCGTAGGAACGGCCGATTTGTTCGTTCTGATTAGTCAGAGATATGGGCCGTTCCTACGGAACTCGTCACCATTTTTTGGGCCTCTGACCGCCGACTTAAGTCGGCGGCTACAATATCGTCCATCCCTATGGGATTTGAAATAGATCAAGTGCCTGGAAAACAATTAATTAATCTCATAGTCCGCGTTAATTCACAATTGCCCAAATGAACATCCTCCTAGTCGGTTACGGTAAAATGGGCAAAGCCATCGAGCAGATTGCCCTGGAACGCGGCCACACCATCGCCGGAAAAATTGACATTAACAACCGGGGCGAAATGGAAGCACTACCCTCCGAAGCGGTGGAGGTCGCCATTGAGTTCAGCGCACCCGAAGCGGCTTATGCCAATATAAAAAGGTGCTTGGAAAAAGGCTGGCCAATAGTCAGCGGCACGACCGGCTGGCTGGACTATAAGTCAGAAATCGAAAGTTTGACGGCCGAGAAAGGCGGTGCGTTTTTCTACGCTTCCAATTACAGCATCGGCGTCAATCTGTTTTTTCAGTTGAATAAAACCTTGGCCCGTTTGATAAAGGGGCAGGGCTATGACTTGTCCATTACCGAAATCCACCACAGTCACAAACTGGACGCACCCAGCGGCACCGCCATTACCCTGTCCGAAGGGATCCAGGCCGAGCGGGAAGACTTAGAAGGCTGGAGTCTGATGCCGGAAGTGAAAGATAACCACATCCCGATTATCTCAAAACGCAAAGATGAAGTACCCGGTACTCACGTCGTGAACTACGATTCGGAAGTCGATACGATCCACATTTCCCACGTGGCGCACAGCCGCAAGGGCTTTGCCCTGGGGGCCGTCATCTCCGCCGAGTGGCTACAAAACAAAAAAGGCGTCTTCGGCATGGAAGATATGTTGGAAAATTTGAAATGATTCCAACAATACCCGCAACTCCGTATCTTTGCCATCCGCTGTCTAGCGCTGTCAACTGTCAACTGTCAACTATCAACTATCAACTAAATAAATGGCCTTACAAGAAGTTTATTCGCCGCCCACCTCGCGTAATAATAAGAAGAAAGAAAAATCGGCATTCCGTGAGTGGGTGGATTCAATCGTGTTTGCCGTGGTGGCCGCAACGCTGATTCGCTGGCTGTTTATGGAAGCGTTCACGATTCCCACACCTTCGATGGAGAATAGTCTGTTGGTGGGCGACTTCCTGTTTGTGAGTAAGTTGCACTACGGTACCCGCACCCCCAAAACGCCGCTACAAGTACCGCTGACCCACCAAACAATTTGGGGAACCGACATTCCTTCCTATCTCGACTGGATTCAATTGCCGCAGTACCGCCTACCGGGTTTTTCGGAGGTAAAGACGGGCGACGTGGTGGTATTCAACTACCCGCCCGAGTTGCAGCATCCCACCGATCTGAAAACCAATTATATCAAACGTTGCATCGGTACACCTGGCGATAAGGTGGAAGTAATAAACGCCCAGGTTTATCTTAACGGCCAACCGATGGTCAACCCGCCGCGAATGGAAAGCGAGTACTTCGTTTCCACGACTACGGCGGTGAATGAGGACAAGGTTTTTCGGGAAAATGGGGTGTCGGAGTTTTCCAGCTACACCGAAACGTATAACGATACGATTCCGAGTAACGACGAGGCAGGCTACATCGTTTACACCACGGCGGACATTGTCGGTAAGCTGAAAGAATATGATTTTGTGCGGGATATTCGGCCCGTCGTAGCTCCCAAGGATATTAGTGAGCCTTCTCTTTATCCTTCCTCCACTCTAATAAAGTGGAACCGCGATAATTATGGCCCGATTACGGTGCCAGAAGAAGGCATGACCGTCGCGATGACGCCGGAGAACGTAGCTTTTTACGGTCCGGTGATTAAATATTACGAGGGTAATGAGAACGTGGATTTGGCGGAAAACAAGGTCACGATCGACGGCAAGGCTATCGACGGCTATACTTTCAAGCAGGATTACTACTTCATGATGGGCGATAACCGCCACAACTCCGCCGACTCGCGTTACTGGGGTTTCGTGCCGATGGATCATATTGTGGGCAAGGCCGTATTCGTATGGATGTCCATCGACCCCAACCCGACGAGCGCCGCGAACAAAATCCGCTGGAATCGCTTATTCAGGACAATCGACTAGAAAAGGCGGCATGACGGAGGACAAAATCGCGATTCTTGCCCTGGTACGCACGCCTGGCGTGGGTTCCGTCATGATTCGACAGTTGATCAGTTATTGCGGCGGAGCGGAAAAAGTCCACCATTCGGGCTATAAAAAACTTATCAAGGTTCCCGGTGTCGGGGAGAAAGCGGCCCGCAGTATCATCGCCAAATTCGGCTGGGCCGAAGCTGAGAAGGAATTTGAAAAATGTGAAAAAATTGGCGCAAATCTGACTTTCTACACGGATCCGGCCTACCCTAAAAGACTCAAACCACTTTACGATTCTCCGGTGCTGCTTTATTCGCAGGGCGTCATCGACTACAATGCCGTGCGGACGGTGGGCATCGTCGGCACCCGCAAAATTACCGACTACGGCAAGGCCGTCACCGAAAACATCATCAAAGACCTGGCCCCTTACCAACCGCTGTTAGTGAGTGGACTGGCCTACGGCGTGGACATCACCGCCCACCGGGCTTGTTTGAAAAGCGGCATCTCGACGGTAGGCGTCATGGCCAGTGGTTTAGACCTAATTTATCCCGCTGCCCACAGCCGCACCGCCGAAGAAATGCAGGCCAGCGGTGGCATTGTCACCGAAAACCCGCTGGGTACCAAGCCCGATTTTATGCGATTTCCCGCCCGTAACCGCATTATTGCCGGATTGAGCGACGTGACGATAGTAGTAGAATCGGCCAAAAGAGGCGGCAGCTTGATCACGGCCGAATATGCCCAAAACTACCACCGTGAGGTCTATGCCGTGCCGGGAAATCTGGGAAATAGCTACTCGGAAGGATGCAATCAGTTGATTAGGAAGAATAAAGCCAATCTCTTCTCATCAGTAGAAGAAATGGCGGAAGATTTGCAGTGGGTATTAGGGCAAACCGAACCAAAAGCACCGTCCAAGTACGATAAACCGGAGGCTGAACTGGTTTTTGAAGGCTTTACGCAGGACGAAGGGCAGGTTTTGGCCCTTCTGAAAAAAGGCGGCGATATGCAGATCGACGATATGAGTTGGCAGAGCGGCATTCACCTGGGCAAACTGGCCACGCTGCTACTAAATCTGGAATTTCAGGGCATGGTGCGGTCGCTGCCGGGCAAGAAGTACGCGCTGATCTAGCGGCCTATGATCGACTTTAAGAGAACCACGTTGGAATTGATAGAAATGGGGGAGGGGCTGACGGTGGAATTCAAGCGCACGATCGACAGTCCCTTTAAAATTGCCAAAACGCTGGCCTCTTTTGCCAACACTTCCGGTGGCGTGTTGCTGGTCGGCATTGCCGATAACCGCTCCACTGTCGGTATCAAATCGGAACTTCGCGAATTGCAAAAACTGGAAAGGGCTTGCGGGGAATTGGTTGAGAAAGAGTTGCTCGTTCGCTGTAAAACCGTCATGCTAGGTACGAGCAAAGTGTTGCGCGTCGAGATCGACGAAAGCGAAGACAAGCCCCACTACGCCATCGACGAAAAGGGCGACCGTATCATTTATGTCCGCGTCAAAGACAAGTCGGTGCCCACCAACCGCCTCATGCTGCCCGGCGAAGGCGACGCAGTAACGGATAAAATCCTGGCCTCTCGTCCTGTAAAAAATCTAGTCCACTACCTCAAGCACAACGACAGCATCACGGAAAAAGACTTTTCCAATCTCATCAACGTCTCCATCAAACGCGCCACGCGCTTGCTTCACGACCTGACCGACAAAGGAATCATTCTAAAGCGAGGCAGCGGGAAGGGGGCGTTATATAGCTTGAAGTTGGCGAATTAACTACTCTATCCCCATTAGTTCCAACTCAAACGTCAAATCCTTTCCCGCGAGCGGGTGGTTAGCGTCGAGTACCACGTGGTCGTGGGCGACTTCCTTTACGACCACAGGTAGTGCCTGGCCGTTGCCATCCTGGTGCATATTAAGGGTAGTGCCGGGTTCCAAAGGGATATCCGAAGGAATCTGGCTGCGGTCGAAGTTGATCACCATTTCTTCGTTGACCGGGCCGTAGGCTTCCGCGCTGGGAATGTTGATGGTTTTTTTCTCGCCCACTTCCATCCCAATCACACCATCGTCAAAGCCTTTGATTACTTGCCCGGTTCCCAATTGGAACGACAGCGGATCACGTCCGGCGGACGAGTCGAACAGTTGTCCGTCGGTTAGGGTGCCTTTATAATGTACTTGTACGGTGTCTCCCGATTTTGCCTTACTCATCTTGAAATGTTTTTTGAAAAAATAAAATGAGAAAGGGGAACACCGCCCCTCCCCCAAATCGTTCATTATGGCTTCAATAAGCGCGGGCGAATACCACCCGACGCTGCGAAGGCTTGCCGGAAACCATATCGACGCCCTCCTCCTCCTGCGCATCCAGCGGAATGCAGCGAATGGTGGCTTTGGTTTCTTCCTTGATTTTCTCCTCGGTTTCGGAAGTGCCGTCCCAGTGGGCGTAGATAAAGCCGCCTTTTTCGTTCAGAATTTCCTTGAACTCTTCGTAGGTGTCGGCTTTAAAAGTATTGGCTTCGCGGTAGGCGAGGGCTTTGTCGTAAATGTTTTGCTGGATTTCTTCGAGCAAAGACGCGATGTGTTCCACAATGCCGTTGAAGGCTACCGTTTCCTTGGTTTTGTTATCGCGGCGAGCCACTTCCACCGTGCCGTTGTCGTAATCACGCATTCCCATTGCCAATCGCACCGGAACGCCACGCAGTTCGTACTCGGCGAATTTATAGCCGGGCTTGTAGTCGTCGCTGTCGTCGTATTTAGCGCTGATGCCTTTTTTCTTTAATTCCTTGACCAGGCCCACCACCCTTTCAGAAATTTTAGCCAATTGCTCTTCTTCGCGATAAATGGGTACGATGACCACCTGTATCGGGGCTAATTTCGGGGGCAAAACCAGCCCGCTGTCGTCGGAATGCGCCATTACGAGTGCGCCCATGAGCCGGGTGCTACTGCCCCATGACGTGCCCCAGACGTATTCCAGCCCGCCTTCCTTGTCTTGAAACTTCACGTCGAAAGCTTTGGCAAAGTTCTGTCCCAAAAA
>JBBSKK010000024.1:0-14774 GCA_038256395.1 Cytophagales bacterium
GCTTGGTTCGCGGTTTCCTCGGCGTTGACCGAGAAGCCGTGGTTTTGCGAGGTGATTTCGCACAGGCCCGTAATAAGATTTTTGACGGGATGATTCAAACCCCGGTGGCCGTGGTGCATTTTGTAGGTAGAAATGCCGCTCGCCTCAGCCAGTAGCTGGTGGCCCAGGCAAATGCCGAAAAGCGGCTTGCCGGATTCGACCATTTCCTTCACCGTTTCGACGGCGTACATCATCGCGGCGGGATCGCCGGGGCCGTTCGAGATGAAGAAACCGTCCGGTTGCCACTCCATGACCTCTTCGAAGGGCGTCTGGGCGGGGAATACCTTACAGTAGCAACCACGCTCCGTCAGGTTGGTCAGGATACTTTTCTTGATGCCGTAGTCCATCACCGCGACGCGCCAGCGGCTTCCTGCTTCGTCGCCCATGAAATAAGGCTCGGTGGTGCTGACGACGGAAGAGAGTTCCAATCCGGCCATCGAGGGAATTTTCTTCAACTCCTCCATCAATTCCTTTTCGTCTAATATCTCGGAAGATATAATGGCATTCATTACGCCTTTTTCCCGCACGTGCCGCACGAGTTGGCGGGTATCCACATTGCTGATGCCCACGATATTGGCCCGCTCGAAGTATTCCTGCAAAGAGAAGTCCGCCGTATGCCGTGAGTAGTCGTCGGAAAATGTATTACACACCATACCCTTGATCTTCACACTATTAGACTCTTCCTCAGTACCCAGCTGCACACCGTAGTTGCCAATGTGCGAGGTGGTGTTGACGACGATTTGGCCGTAGTAGGATGGGTCGGTGTAAATTTCCTGGTAGCCGGTCATGCCGGTATTGAAGCAGATCTCGCCGCCTGTAGTTCCTTTTTTTCCCAAAGCCAAACCACGATAGGCGGTTCCGTCTTCCAGCAATAGCAGTGCTTCCTGTGTCTGTGTCATGTGTTTTTGGTAAAGTTTTTAGCGTAACGAGCGCAAAAGTAATAGTTTAGGCCCAAAAAAAGGGGTCAGACGAAAACGTTTGACCCCTTTTTCAATTATCTGCAATCATTTCTGATTTCTGTACTATCAGTTTTCACGTCCACCGTCGAGTTCATCTTGCCAGGCTTTCAATTCGTCCCACTTGCCATCAGCGGCAAGCTTGGCTTGCTGAGGCCAGGTTGCAGGGTCGTGCGAAGCATACTGCGAACCTGCCGCATCCATAATCTCGCGAATGGCTTCGGGCGACGAGTCAGCCACTTTGGCGAATGTGTCGAGACCCGCTTCGGTGAGTACCTCAGCAATTTTGGGGCCGATGCCTTCCACCTTGGTCAGGTCGTCGGGTTCAGTACTAGCTTCGGCTTCGGTCGCGGCGGGAGCGGCGGATGCCGGAGCGGCAGCTACTTCGTCTTCTGCCGTTTCCTCCAATTCCTGAATTTCTTCGGGTGCATTGGCTTCAGCCAAATCAGCGGCCCCCGACTTCATCGTGGCCTCCTGATCGATGGCCTCGGCTTTCACCGGAGAATCAGTAGTTTCGTCCCCTGATTTCTTGCCACCCCGACGGCTACGACGAGTGCGCGTTGGCTTATCAGCGTTGCTTAGCAAGTAGGTTTCGTTGAAATCGACCAGTTCCATCATGCAGGTTTCGGCGGAGTCACCCAGGCGGGTACCCAGCTTAATGATTCGGGTGTAGCCACCGGGACGGTCGGCAATTTTGTCGGCAACCACGTCGAATAATTCCTTAACCGGCTCCTTGTCGCGCAATTTCCTGAACACCATACGGCGGCTGTGGGTCGAGTCGTCCTTCGCCTTCGTCAGCAGGGGCTCGACGTACATTCTCAATTCTTTCGCCTTGGCAACCGTCGTTTCGATGCGCTTGTGCAGGATCAGGGAAGCGGCCATGTTGGAAAGCATGGCGTGGCGGTGGGCGGTCTTTCTGCCTAGGTGATTGTGTTTCTTTCCGTGTCTCATTTTTTGGATTGATTAGTAGCTTCGAGCGGCGGTTGGTTCGCGCTACAGAATACGTACTTAATTTAATGATTAATTATTCTTCGTCGAGACGATATTTCGCCACGTCCATGCCGAACGTGAGTTGCTTTTCGGCCACCATTTGCTCCAATTCGGTCAGTGACTTCTTACCGAAGTTGCGGAACTTCATCATGTCCGAAATTTCGAGCTTTACCAGATCGCCAAGCGTTTTCAAATCCGCCGATTTCAGGCAGTTGAAAGCACGAACGGATAGATCCAGTTCCGACAAATTGGTCTTGAGCAACTTGCGCATCCGCAGCATTTCCTCATCCACCTGATTGTCCTCCTCAGCCATCTGCTTCTCAAACGTCATCGTTTGGTCGGAGAACAGCATGAAGTGCTGAATCAAAATGTTGGCCGCACCTTTCAGAGCCTCCTCGGGATGAATCGAGCCGTCCGTTTGGATGTCGAGCAAAAGCCGCTCATAGTCGGTTTTTTGCTCTACGCGGGTGTTCTCCACGCTATACCGCACGTTCTTGACGGGCGTATAAATCGAGTCGATGGCCACGTGACCGAACGGAATCTCGTTGGCACGGGGTTCATCGGCGGGAACATAACCCCGGCCTTTGTCCACCAGAATCTCCATCTCGAACTCCTTCTTGTCGTCGAGGTGGCAAATTACCTGGTCGGGGTTGAGTATTTTGTAAGAACTCGTAAATTTGCCGAGGTCACCGGCCGTGACGACCGATACGTTCTTCAAATTGACCTCAATGCGATTTTCCACCAGATCGACCACCTTTTTCAGGCGGATCGATTTCAGGTTGAGAATGATTTCCGTGACGTCTTCCACCACGCCTTCGATGGTCGAGAATTCGTGCAGAACGCCGGGAAATTTGACGCTCGTGATGGCGTATCCCTCCAAAGAAGACAGCAGAATACGACGCAGCGCGTTGCCGATCGTGACGCCATATCCTTTTTCAAGGGGCTTAAACTCAAATATCCCGTGAAAATCGTCGGACTTCTCCATCACGACCTTATCGGGCATTTGGAATGCTAATATTGACATAGTCTTGTGTCCTTTTTATGTAGTAAATGACGGTTGATCAGGCCATCGTTACCTTTGCGATCGCAAGCGGTACCCCCGAGCGGGTATAAGGATGCCCCGGCGAGGCCGGGGCGGTAAAGGGCAAGCGGGAGCGGATTATTTCGAGTAAAGCTCGACGATGAGCTGCTCGTTGACGTTCTCGGGGATTTGGTCGCGCTCAGGAAACGTGATGAACTTACCCGTCATCTCCGAACCTTCCCATTCCAGCCAGTTGAAACGTCGCGCCGAATGGCCGCTCAGGCTATCCGTGATGGCTTCCAGTGACTTGGATTTTTCCCGCACCGTTATGGTTTGCCCCGGACGGAGGGCGTAAGAAGCGATGTTGACGATTTCGCCGTCCACCATGATGTGCTTGTGCGAAACCAACTGCCGGGCAGCCCGGCGCGTGGGCGCAATGCCCAAACGGTACACCGTATTATCCAGACGCGCCTCGCAGAATTGCAGCAAGTTAACGCCCGTGATGCCGTCCTTCACCGCCGCGCGGTGGAATACGTTTCTAAATTGTCTTTCCAGAATGCCGTAAGTATATTTCACCTTTTGCTTCTCCGCCAATTGCAGCGAATATTCCGACTTCTTGGAGCGACGTCCGCGACCGTGCTGGCCGGGAGGATAATTCTTCTTGGTCAGCGCCTTGCTGGGACCCATGATGGGCTCACCAAAACGCCTCGAAATTTTTGCCTTAGGACCTGTATAACGTGCCATGTATTCTCTATAAAAATGAAGCGACTGTCAATTGTGCAATCCCAGTTCCTAAATTGCCACTTGGGTCAGCCGCTGATTGAACTGATTAAACTCTGCGGCGCTTGGGCGGGCGACAGCCGTTGTGGGGTAGCGGCGTGATGTCGCGGATGGTCGAAACCTCGATGCCCGTGTTCTGGATGGTACGGATAGCCGACTCACGGCCCGAACCGGGACCCTTCACGAAAACCTCGGCCTTGCGCATTCCCAGATCGTACGCTACCTGTGCACAGTTCTGAGCCGCCGTTTGTGCCGCGTAAGGGGTGTTTTTCTTGGAACCCCGGAAGCCCATTTTGCCCGCCGAAGCCCAGGAAATCACCTGGCCGCTGTTGTTGGTAATCGAGATAATGATGTTGTTGAACGAAGCCTTGATGTGAACCTGGCCCACGGACTCGACAACCACCACCCGTTTTTTCGCCTTGTCTTTTCTTTTATTTTGTGCCATTGATAGGATTGGTTAACGGCGGCGAACCGCCGCCTACCGATTATTTCGTGACTTTCTTCTTGTTGGCTACCGTCTTCCGCTTGCCCTTGCGCGTCCGTGAGTTGTTCTTGGTGCGTTGTCCGCGCAGCGGCAAGCCCTTCCGGTGGCGCAATCCCCGGTAACAGGCGATGTCCATCAAACGCTTGATGCTCAACTGCACTTCCGATTTCAGCGCACCCTCCACCTTGTACTCGTTGGCGATGATGTTACGCACCGCGCCCGATTCGTCGTCGGACCAGTCGGCGGCTTTTTTCTCCAATGGAACCCCCGCTTTTTCCAGGATCGTCTTGGCGGCGCTGCGGCCGATTCCGAAGATGTAGGTGAGGGCGATGTCGCCCCTTTTGCGGTCGGGTATATCTACTCCTGCAATACGTGCCATATAATTAACCTTGTCTTTGTTTGAAACGGGGATTCTTTTTGTTGATGACGTAGATCTTGCCCTTGCGGCGGATGATCTTGCAGTCCTCACTGCGTTTCTTTACCGATGCTTTGACTTTCATTTGTATATAGGTTTTCACCCGGCTGCCCGGGCAACGTGCTTGAATTATTACTTGTAACGATAAACGATGCGCGCCTTCGTCAAATCGTAGGGCGACATCTCTAACTTCACCCGATCGCCGGGCAAGATCTTGATGTAGTGCATTCTCATTTTGCC
This sequence comes from Cytophagales bacterium, assembly GCA_038256395.1. GTDB lineage: Bacteria > Bacteroidota > Bacteroidia > Cytophagales > Spirosomataceae > Persicitalea. The sequence goes on from JBBSKK010000024.1 coordinate 4,926, forward strand.
GGAGATATGCGCGATTACTTCGTGTTTATTTTCCAACTCGACCCGAAACATGGCGTTCGAAAGTGCTTCGAGGATTACGCCGTCCTGTTCGATGGATGCTTGTTTGGCCATTCTTTACTTTTTATCTAATTTTAGGAGGCAACGACCATCAAACTGGTATCCGCCGTGACTGCTTCTATGTATTCAAAGGTGGTCAGAATTTCAGGCTGACCTTTCCTGACGGCGACCGTGTGTTCAAAGTGCGCCGATGGTTTGCGGTCGGAGGTACGGATGGTCCAGCCATCCTTTTCCTGCACCACGCTTTTTTTGCCCAAATTAATCATGGGTTCGATGGCCAAAACCATCCCCTCTTTCAACTTGACGCCTTTACCCCGCTTGCCGTAATTGGGAACTTCAGGGCTTTCGTGCAGGCACTTGCCCACGCCATGTCCTACCAATTCCCTGACAACCGTGTAGTTGTATTTCTCGACGTAACTCTGGATGGCGTACCCAATGTCGCCTATCTTCATTCCGTCGCGGGCTTTTTCAATGCCCAGGTATAATGATCGCTTGGTTCTTTCCAGCAAAGCCAAAATCTCCGGCGAAACTTCGCCCACCGGATAAGTGTAAGCACTATCACTGTGGAATCCGTTCAATTTGACACCGCAGTCGATGGAAATTATATCGCCGCTGCGCAATTCATAGCCGCTGGGAAAACCATGTACAACAACATCATTGACCGATATACACAGGGCGGCTGGAAAGCCGTTGAATCCCTTGAACGACGGAGTTCCGTGGTAATCGCTGATGTATTCTTCAGCCACGCGATTCAGTTGCCGGGTAGTGATGCCGGGTTTGACCCACTTCGCAACCTCGGCGTGCGCCTTACCAAGTACCTGCGCGCTAACCTTGATTAACTCAATCTCCTGATCTGTTTTCAGGTAGATCATCAGTTAAACAGCTAACGTTTCTGCCCGACCTTTGATACGGCCTGACTTCATGAGTCCTTCGTAACGGCGCATCAGCAAATAACTTTCAATCTGTTGCAACGTATCCAAGACCACGCCCACCATAATTAGTAGCGAGGTGCCGCCAAAAAACAGCGCAAAAGAATTTATCATTCCCAGCATTGCGGCAAAAGCGGGTAGAATCGCCACTACTGCTAACAGAATTGAGCCAGGGAATGTAATGCGATCTAAAATCGTGCTGATGTATTCTGATGTTTGCTGACCGGGTTTCACGCCCGGAACAAAACCACCACCCCGTTTCATATCGTCGGCAATCTGCTGAGGATTCACCGAAATAGCGGTGTAAAAGAAGGTGAAAACAATAATCAATACTGCATACAACAAGTTGTACTGCCAGGAAGTGAAATCAGCAAAGGCCGTTGCGGCATTCGCCGCAAAATCACTGTTCTCAGCGAATGCCCCGAACGCTACTGTTGGAAGAAACATTAGTGCCTGAGCAAAAATGATAGGCATTACACCTGCCGCATTCACCTTCAAGGGCAAATACTGCCGCTGTCCCAAACCGACCGCGCGGTTGCCCACGACCTGCTTAGCATATTGAATAGGTACCCGCCGTACCGCTTGCGTCAACATAACGGCAGCCATGATAACAAAATACAGCGCTACGAGTTCCAAAACAAAAATCAGAATACCCGCACTACCTCTTGAAGCAAACTCCTGATAGATAGATCCAGGGAAGCGTGAGACAATACCAATCATAATCAGCATGGAGATACCATTGCCAACGCCCTTATCCGTAATTCTTTCTCCCAACCACATACAGAACATGGTACCAGAGATGAGAATAAATATGGAAGAAACGGTAAAAATGCTACGGGATACCAGTAGAGCTTCGTCAGGAACCGTTGTAGCGAGGTAAGTCAGCCCCTGCGCAAATGTGACGACGATGGTCAGTACGCGCGTAATTTGATTGAGTTTCTTGCGTCCCGATTCGCCCTCCTTCTGCATTTTCTGGAAGTAAGGCATCGCCATAGTCAAAAGCTGAATGGCAATGGACGCCGAGATGTAGGGCATGATGCCCAGCGCAAAAATGGAAGCCTTACTGAAAGCACCTCCCAGGAACGTATCCAGCAACCCCAGCAAACCACCCGTAGAGACGGTCATCAGGTCTGGCTCGACTCCGGGCAGTACGACGAACGACCCCAAGCGGAATACCGTTATAAACAAAAGAGTGTTGAGAAGCCGGGTTCTCAACTCCTCTATTGAAAAAATATTCTTGATCGTATCGATAAATCGCTTCATAGAAATAATGTTGTAAGCCGGAGGGTTCGTCCAGTTAAATAAATTATTCCCTGAAAACGCTCAGGGAATAGCCGGATTACATTTCAGCAGTTTCCGTAGCAAACCGATCGATGACGACCGCCTTACCGCCTGCTTTCTCAATGGCCTCAATGGCACTCTTGGAGAATTTATGGGCGTGAACTTCGACTGCCGCGCTCAATTCGCCGCGGTTCAAAACCTTGATCAGGTCTTTCTTCTTAGCCATGTTGTTGTTCAACAAAGCTTCGTGGTCCAGCACTTTGGCATTAAGCCGCTCGACCGCTTCCTGAATGGTATCGAGGTTGATGGCTTTGTACTCGACGCGGTTGGGGCTGGTAAAACCAAACTTAGGCACCCGACGCTGTAAGGGCATTTGACCACCCTCGAAGCCGCGCTTCCGGCTGTAGCCGGAGCGTGACTGCGCACCTTTATGCCCCCGCGTGGAGGTGCCGCCTCGTCCCGAACCTTGTCCGCGACCTACCCGCTTAATGTTCCGTACCGAACCTTCCGCCGGCTTTAAATTATGGAGATTCATAACTCGCTTGTATTTTAAATTTCTTCGACTTTGACCAGGTGATTGATCTTGCGGATCATGCCCGACATCGAATCACTAATTTCTTTTTCGCAATACTGGCTAATTTTACCCAAACCCAGCGCCTTCATCGTGCGCTTTTGGCTCTCAGGGCGGCCAATGATGCTTCTAACCTGTGTAATACGTACTGTTGCCATGATTGGTTCTGTTGTTGTTCGATTGTCGTAGAGACGTTGCATGCAACGTCTCTACCGCGACGACAGGTTTTACCCGTTGAAAACTTTTTCTATCGATATGCCGCGCTGGAACGCTACCTGATGGGGAGCACGCATTTTCAGCAGGGCATCGATGGTGGCTTTTACCACGTTGTGGGGGTTGGATGAACCCTTGGATTTTGCCAAAACGTCGTGGATTCCGGCGGCTTCCAGAACGGCGCGCATGGCACCACCCGCGATAACGCCCGTACCGGGGGCAGCGGGTTTGATGAGGACATAACCGCCGCTATATTTGCCTTCCATCGCGTGGGGTACCGTCGTTTTCATCAAAGGTACCTGAAACAGGTTCTTCTTGGCTTCGTCGATTCCCTTAGTGATAGCATCAGTTACCTCGTTGGCTTTGCCGAGACCGTAGCCTACGACTCCGTTACCGTCGCCCACGACCACAATGGCGGAAAAGCTGAAACGGCGACCGCCTTTAACTACTTTGGCAACCCGGTTGATGGCCACGACCCGCTCTTTGAGGTCTGCTTCGTTGACCTTTTCGGGCCGATTTGAATTTTGTTGCATGATAGCTTTTTGCTTAGAATTTGAGTCCGGCTTCACGAGCTGCGTCGGCGATGGCCTTCACCTTGCCATGATACAGGTAGCCACTGCGATCGAAAACGATTTTTTCAACACCCAGCGCCAGGGCTTTCTCAGCAATCTTCTTGCCAACTAACCCTGCGGTTTCCACGTTCGTGTTTTTCGTCTTATCGCTTACTTCCTTGGAAGTGGCGCTCGCCAGCGTAACGCTTTTGTCATCGTCCACCAACTGCACGTAAATGCTGGTGTTAGAGCGATAAATCGACAGACGCGGACGCTCCGCCGTACCGTTCACTTTCTTGCGGATGCCGCGCTTGAGGCGCTGTCTCCGTAATGTTTTTACCGTCGCCATTATATGCTAATCGTATAAACTTGAATGTAAATCTTAAAAAGTACCGCTTATTTCTTGGCGGCTGCTTTACCAGCTTTGCGGCGAACCTTCTCACCAACGAAACGAATACCCTTGCCTTTGTAAGGTTCGACTTTGCGCAGCGACTTGATTTTGGCCGCCACATCGCCGATGAGTTCCTTATCGATTCCTTCCAGAATCACCTTGGGGTTCTGCCCTTTCTCCGTCACCGTCGTAACGTTGATTTCCTTGGGGATTTCCATGATGATACCGTGCGAATAACCGAGACTGAGGTCGAGAACGTTATTAGTAGCGGTTGCTTTATATCCTACGCCCACTACTTCCAGTTCGCGGCGGTAGCCCGTGCTGACACCAACGACCATGTTGTTAATCAGCGAGCGGTACAAGCCGTGCAGCGCTTTGTGGCGCTTCTGCTCCGTGGGGCGCTCCACCTGCAACTCGTTACCCTCGATTTTGACGGTCATGTCCTTGTCGATGGGGCGGGTCAGGGTACCCTTTGGGCCTTTGACCGAAACCACGTTTTCACCGTCCACCGAAATGGTAGTTCCTGATGGTATTTCGATTATTTTCTTTCCTATTCGTGACATCTCTCTGTAAAATTTGCGGTTAGTACACCTGGCACAACAACTCGCCGCCCACGTTCATGGTACGAGCTTCCTTATCCGTCATTACTCCCTTGGAAGTAGAAATAATGGTAATTCCCAGTCCGCTGAGGACGCGGGGAACTTCGGCGGCACCAGCGTACTGACGAAGGCCGGGCTTACTGACGCGCTGCAACTTGACGATGGCGGGCTGCTTGGTGACCGGATTGTATTTCAGGGCAATCTTGATCGATCCCTGGGGACCGTTCTCGTCGAACTTATAGCTTTGAATATAGCCTTTCTCGAAGAGAACTTTCGTAATTTCCTTCTTGAGGTTGGAAGCAGGTATCTCTACCACCCGGTGCCTGGCCTTGATCGCGTTTCTGATTCGAGTCAGATAATCTGCTATGGGATCCGTTAACATTTTTGGTGACTTGGTTAAGCACTCCTCAAAAAGGCGTGCAAAGGTAAGTGATTAAAATCAGAATTGAAAGCGGTGGCTACCAGCTTGATTTGGTGATGCCGGGAATCTTGCCCGCAGACGCCAAGTCGCGGAAAACAACGCGCGAGATGCCAAACTTCCGCATGTAGCCACGGGGACGGCCGGTAAGTTTGCAACGGTTGTGCAGACGCACGGGCGAGGAGTTGCGGGGAAGCTTGTCCAGACCCACCCAATCGCCTTCGGCTTTCAACTTAGCACGTTTCTCAGCGTATTTCTCCACCAAACGCTGTCTTTTTCTTTCCCGGGCTTTTACTGATTCTTTTGCCATTTTATCTTAATGTCTTAATTTACTGATTAGTCTTGGCTGCACTGGCGAAGGGCATTCCCAACGCTTTGAGCAGCTCATAGCCTTCTTCATCCGAATTGGTCGAAGTAACGAAAGTGATGTCCATGCCCGTGATCTTGTTCACCTTGTCGATGCTGATCTCGGGAAAAATGATTTGCTCCTTCACACCAAAGGTATAGTTGCCCCGGCCATCGAAGCCTTTATCGCTGATACCCCGGAAGTCTCGTACACGAGGCATCGCAATGGCGGTCAGGCGGTCGAGGAATTCGTACATCCGGTTGCCCCTCAGGGTAACTTTCGCGCCGATGGGCATATCTTCCCGAAGTTTGAAGTTCGAGATAGCTTTTTTGGAAATAGTTGCGATTGCCTTTTGTCCGGTAATCATGCTCAATTCCTCAATTCCTACGTCCACCAGCTTTTTGTCGGCTACGGCCGCGCCTATGCCTTTGTTCAGGACAATTTTCGTCAGGCGCGGAACCTGCATGATTGATTTATACTGAAACTTCTCTTTCAGTTGGCCGATAATTTCATTATCGTATTTTTCTCTTAGTCTGGGAGCTGCCATGAGTATTATTAACCTTGCCGATGAATTTCCGACCCATCGGTCGTTGATGTTTGTCTTGTTAGGTGGGCGGCCGTTCGTTAAATGAACTTGTCCGTTTTCTTGGAATAGCGCTGTAGCTTACCGGCATCGTTCAGTCGGCGGCCGGTGCGGGTCGCCTCGCCCGTGGCGGGATCGACCAGCATCAGGTTGCTGAGGTGAATGCCCGCTTCGCGCTTTTCGATACTTCCCTGCGGACTGTTGGCGTTAGGCTTCAGGTGTTTGGTCACCATATTGGCTCCCTCCACGATGGCCCGCTCTTTATCGACCATCATAGTCACTACTTTGCCCGTCTTTCCTTTAGAGTTACCGGAAATCACTTTCACCGTGTCGCCGCTGCGAATGTGAAACTTGGGCTGCATTTTCTTTTTCTTTTCCATTGTCATTCTGCTTTGTGCGTTCAAAGAACCTCGGGGGCCAGAGAAACGATTTTCATAAACTGCTTCTCGCGCAACTCGCGGGCAACGGGACCGAAGATCCGGGTGCCACGGGGTTCGTTGTTGGCCGACAGCAATACGGCTGCGTTGTCCTCGAAGCGAATGTAAGTGCCGTCTTTGCGGCGAATTTCCTTCTTAGTGCGCACGACGACGGCTTTGGAAATAGTGCCTTTCTTCATGTTGCTGGAAGAAAGAGCCGCTTTCACGGTCACCACGATCTTGTCGCCCACGGAGGCGTAACGCTTGCCGGTTCCGCCCAGTACCCGAATGACGAGTACCTCCTTGGCGCCGCTATTGTCGGCTACGGACAGTCTTGATTCTTGCTGTACCATTATTTCGCTTTTTCAATGATTTCTACTAAACGCCACCGCTTGTTCTTGCTCAACGGGCGGGTTTCCATTACGCGGATCGTATCGCCGATCCCGCACTGGTTGTTTTCGTCGTGTACCATCAGTTTGGAAGATTTTTTCATGATCTTCTCGTACATCGGGTGCTTCACTTTCCGGTCGACCCGGATCACGCAAGATTTCTCCATCTTGTCGCTCACGACCAGGCCAATTCTTTCCTTGCGTAGTTTTCTGGTCTGGTCTTCTGTTGTCGTTTGGTCGTCTATTTTCGTCTGTTCCTCCATGATTTCTTAAGCAGCGGGGCTGTTTTGAGTTTGGGAAGTTTTGATGGTAAGCGCCGTCAAAAGCCGGGCTACCTGCTTGCGCGCCGCCCGGATGCGCAGTGGATTTTCGATCGGAGAAACCGCGTGGGCAAACCGCAGACGAAGCAGACGCTCCCGCTCTTTGGTGATTTCTTCCTGTAATTGGTCAGCCGAAAGGGCTTTGATTTCTTCTTTGGTCATTGCAATGTCAATTTGAAAGGTTCAAAAAGCTGGGACAGCTTTCTTATGACTCCTGGTAATCGCGACGAACGACAAACTTGGTCTTCAAAGGCAGCTTTTGTGCCGCCAGGCGAAGGGCTTCGTTGGCCGTAGCCAAATCCACGCCACCCGCTTCGAAAATGATCCGGCCCGGCTTCACGGTGGCCACCCAGTATTCGGGGGCACCTTTACCCTTACCCATCCGCACCTCGGCGGGTTTCTTCGTAATGGGCTTGTCGGGAAAAATGCGAATCCAAACCTGGCCTTCGCGCTTCATGGCGCGGGTGACCGCAATACGGGCGGACTCAATTTGGCGGGCGGTGATCCAACCCGGCTCGAGTACCTTGATGGCGAATGATCCGAAAGCAATCTGGTGACCGCGCGAGGCGATTCCTTCGAAACTTCCTTTTCCTTTCTGCTGCTTACGAAATCTGGTTCTTTTCGGCTGTAACATGATTCTTATCTATAATTACCGACGCCAGGCGTCGAATATCGTTCTACCTGTTTCCTCCCCGGCCACCGCCGCCGCCACTTCCGCCACGACCACCGCCGCCACTTCCGCTTCCGCCGCGACCTCCGCCGCCGCCAGCGTTTCCGCCGCCTGAATTTCCACCTCTCCGGCGACGCTCGCCGCGCTCACCGCCGCGTTCGTTATCACCGCGTCCACCCCGGCGATCGCCGCGTCCACCGCCGCCAGCGGCGCGATCGTTACGATCAGACTGAGCCGTGGCTGCACTTGGCGTGAGGTCGCGCTTGCCGTACAACTCGCCCTTGAAAACCCACACCTTGATGCCGATTTTTCCGTACACGGTTTGGGCTTCGGAAATAGCATAATCAATGTCGGCGCGCAGCGTGTGCAGCGGGATGCGTCCCTCTTTGTATTCTTCCGTCCGGGCGATTTCGGCACCACCCAAACGACCCGAGCAACGAATCTTGATTCCCTGCGCCCCAACCCGCATGGCCGAAGAGATGGCCTGCTTCATGGCGCGACGGTAAGAAATACGCGCCTGCAATTGCTGGGCAATTCCTTCACCGACCAATTTAGCGTCGGTTTCGGGGCGTTTAATTTCGTAGATATTGATCTGGACGTCTTTGCCCGTAATCGTTTTGAGTTCTTCCTTGATCCGGTCCACTTCGCTACCGCCCTTACCAATAACAATGCCCGGACGAGCGGTGTGGATGGTCAGCGTAACCCGCTTCAATGTGCGCTCAATGACCACTTTGGAAATCGAACCCTTGGGGATACGCGCCTGGATGTAGTTGCGGATTTTTTCGTCTTCGACCAGTTTATCGGAGAAGTCCTTTCCACCGTACCAGCTTGAGTCCCATCCTCTGACAATTCCCAGTCTCAGACCGATCGGGTTTACCTTTTGTCCCATTTAATTAAGATCTTTTATGATTCGGTGTTAGTTTCTTCTTCTGCAATCTGGATCATGCCCGTGTTGGTGGAGGCGTCGTCGATAACCAGCGTGATGTGGTTGGAACGCTTCCGGATCCGGTGGGCGCGGCCCTGCGGCGCGGGGCGAAGGCGCTTCAGCATCCGGCCTCCGTCGATGAATATAGTCTTCACGTACAGGTCGGCGTCGCCAATTTCAGCATCTTCGTTCGTTTGCTGCCAGTTGGCGACGGCCGTAAGCAATACCTTGCGGATTACGGCGGCACCCGCGTTGGGCTGGAATTTCAGGATGGCCAGGGCCTGGCTGACCTTTTGACCGCGTACCAGATCCGCTACCAAACGCATTTTGCGCGGTGAGGTCGGTACGTCTTTGAGTATTGCTCTTGCTTCCATGTTGTCTCAGTTTAGCCGCCCGTGCGCAGGTCCGGCAATCCAATTATCTATCGTCTTCCTTTATCCTTCTTGGCCGTGTGACCCCGGAAGTTCCGCGTAGGAGAAAATTCTCCCAGCTTGTGCCCCACCATGTTCTCGGTGACGTACACCGGAATAAACTTGTTGCCGTTGTGCACCGCGAAGGTGTGGCCGATGAATTCGGGAGAAATCATCGAACGGCGCGACCAGGTCTTGATGACTGACTTGCGGGCGGCGTCGTTCATCGCGTGGATTTTATTCTCCAAACGATAATCGATGTAAGGGCCTTTTTTTAATGAACGTGACATATCGCTTGCTTACTTTTTACGTCTGCTAATAATCATTTTAGAAGATTGCTTCTTCTTATTCCTCGTCTTCAAGCCCTTCGCAAACTGACCGCTGCGTGAGCGAGGCTGGCCGCCCGAGGCACGTCCTTCGCCACCACCCATTGGGTGATCGACCGGGTTCATGGCGACACCACGAACGCGGGGACGGCGTCCCAGCCAGCGGCTGCGTCCGGCTTTGCCGAGTGTGACGTTCATATGGGTGGAGTTACCGATGGTTCCGACCGTAGCCAGGCAGGTCGAAAGAATCATCCGCATTTCGCTCGAGGGCAAGCGCAGTACGGCGTACTTGCCTTCCCGCGCCACCAACTGAGCGTAAGTGCCAGCCGAGCGGGCGATTTGCCCCCCTTTGCCGGGCGTAAGCTCGACGTTGTGAACGATGGTACCGATGGGCATAGCGCCAAGCGGCATGGTGTTACCCACTTCGGGAGCGATACCAGTAGTACCGGAAACA
>JBBSKK010000025.1:0-14759 GCA_038256395.1 Cytophagales bacterium
ATAGACCTCCGTTTCGCGGTTGATCTTTTCCATTTCCGCGTTTAGGTTATCCATCGGCTTCTCGGCTTCCTTGGCTTGCACACGGTTTTGTTTTATTTGGTCGTTCAGGGCGTTGATTTCCTGTTCTTTGGCTTTGATTTGGGTTTCAAAATCAGCCAGTTGCTTCTCCGTATCGGCGGCGTTGCCTTTAGCCTGACCGTTTTTGGGATACATTACTGCCGAGCGCTTTTCCATAAGTTGATGGCGGGCATCCATTAACTGGTCTTTTTTCCAATCGAGTTTTTCTTCTTCCCGCTGGAAGCGTTCCACTGCGAAGTGTTCTTTTTGTACTTGCAGGTTCAAGTCGGCGATGCGCTGATGCAGTGGCTGCATTTGCTGTTGGAGTTTTTGCATTTCCAAGTGGTAAGGCTGCATCTCTTGTTGGAGGGCTTCCATTTTGGCGTGATATTCGGCCATTTTCTTTTGCAAAGTGTCGTTGTCGAGGGATTTCCTATCGAGCATCCTGACAGTTCCTCCTTCACTTAAATAGAGTGGTTCGCCGTTCGGCCCGGCTATCCTTCTAACGGGTCCGCCTTCAATCAAAATAACGGGCCCTTCCCTTTCTAAGGCTATTTCAACTTCTTTCTCGGTGTCAGCTCGTTCATCGACCCGCACCTCCATTTGGCGTTCTATGAGGGTATCGACATTCGATTCTGCTCCTTTACTTCTCTCAATTTTCACTTTGTTTTGTTGCAGTTTCTCATCTGGTTTTTCCCCCTGAAAAGCATACACCGACACCCCCACGCTCAGCGAAAGCAGCACCACCGCCATCGGCAGGTACCCGGCAAACCGCCGCGATACGGGATCGGCCACGCCCAGCACCCGCCGGACGCGCGACAGCAATTGCCGCTTGTCAGCCGCGAAGGCCACCACCAGCGCAGGTTGGGTGCGGAACTCGGCCACCCGAACCAGGGCGTGGGCCAGCGACAGGCGGTCGTCGCAGACGGCCATCGCCAGGTCGTCGCAGCAATGCTCGCGCTCGACCCGGATGCGGTCCGAAAGCCACCACAGCACCGGATGGAAGAAATACACCACTTCTACAAACGACTGCACCAGATTCACCAGGTAGTCGTGGCGGCGAATGTGCGCCAGCTCGTGCGCCAAAATGGCCTCGACCTGCGCCACCGAAAGCCCCGCCAGCAGCCCAATCGGCACCAGCACCACGGGCCGCAGCACCCCCACCACCATCGGCGTGACGATGCGAGCCGTTTCGCGCAATTCTACCGCGCGGCCAATGTCCAGCCGTGCCACCAGCACGCCGAAGCGGGTTTGCCAGACACGATCTTTGACGGGCCGCGATACGAAGCGCAGCCTTTCCAGATAAAGCCAGCCGCCCGCAAAGCGCAGCAGCAACACGCCCACGCCAATGAGCCAGCAAACCACCAGTTCGTTCAGGTGCATGGTGAGCCAGAGCTGCACTTGCAGGAAGAAGGGCAAAGGCGCAGCGGGGCCGCTAACGCCCGCCGAAGTGCTTATAAACTGGTAATTCGTGAATACCGCAGCGGAGGTTTTTTCAAGTGCAGAAGGCAAGTAGTAAAAGTACGTCGCCATGGAAGCGAGAATCTGTGTACCCAGCGCCGCCACGCCCAGCGTATAGCGCGACTGCGCCGAACGCCGGCGTAACAAATAAAAGCCTAGCGCGGCGACCAAACCCAGGAAGGCGGCTTGCCAAAGCGAGTGCAATAGTGTCCAGCCCAGGGCCGAGACGTAATCGGAAGTGAAAAGGTTTAGGAGATTTTTCATGGCTAAATCAATTGTTGAACTGTTTAATCGAGGAATCGTGGAATTGATGTTTAATTGTTTTTTGTTTAGGTGTCAGCACCTTTGTCCTTTCATTGCTTTTCAAGCTCATCCAGTAGCTGCCGGATTTCGTCCAGTTCTTCGGCGGAGGTTTTGTGGTTGCCCAGGGCCTGCATTACCAGTTGCGCGGCTGAGCCTCGGAAGGCGGTTTCTACGAAGCGGCCCAGTAGCGATTGCTGCGTTTCTTCTTCGCTGACCTGGGCGGTGTAAATGTGGGAGCGCCCTTCTTCGGTGCGGCTCAGCAAGCCTTTTTCCTGCATGATTTGCATGAGTTTTAGCGTCGTCGTGTAGCCCGCGTCTTTTGTTTTGGCCAAAAAATCGTGGACTTGCCGGACGGTACTTGGGCCGTGCTGCCAGAGGTAGGCGAGGATTTCCAGTTCGGAGTCGGTGGGTTTTATCATAGATATTAGATATGAGATATGAGATTTTCGCGATGCGACTCTCTTCTGCTCAGAATTTCAAGTAATACGAAAGACTTCGTAGCAAAGGTGTACGAAATAATTCGTAGGTGCAAATTTTATCTACGATTTTTTTCGTAGTTAAGGATAAATAATTATTAAAAAACACTACTTATTGTCATTTAACTTAGTGATTAACAAGAAAATATCTCATAATTCATATCTCATATCTCATAATTATTTACCCTCCAACCGCAAAAAATCGTACATCGGCTTGGATGCTTTCCAGAATGCGCCGGGAGCGTTCGGGGCGGGCGTCGGTGATGAAAACCTGGCCGAGGGAGCCGTCGTCGATGAGTTCGATGAGTTTGTGGATGCGCTTGTCGTCGAGTTTGTCGAAGATGTCATCGAGGAGCAGAATGGGCTTCGTTTCTTTCTCGGCGGCCAGGAGTTCGTACTGGGCGAGTTTTAGGGCTATGACAAAGGACTTCTGCTGGCCCTGTGAGCCGAATTTTTTCAAAACCACCCCGTCGATTTCAAAAACGTAGTCGTCCTTGTGGATTCCCCGAACGGTGCGCTGGGCGTGGAGGTCGCGGGAGCGGTGCTTGCGGAACTCGGCGGCGAAATCGTCGGTGGCGACCTCGCTTTCGTAAATCACCGCCACGCTTTCCTTTTCACTGCTCAAAAAAGCGTAGTACTTTTTGAACAAAGGAAGAAAGCTGTCCATGAACGCTTGGCGTTGCGTGTGAAGACGAAGATTGAGCGCGATGAGCGGGTCGTTATAGGTTTCCAGCAAATCCACGTCGAGATAATTTCGCTCGGCGAAGAGTTTGAGAAGGCCGTTGCGCTGGTTCAGAATTTTGTTGTATAGCAAGAAATCTTCCAGATAGCGCGGGTCGAGTTGCGAGAGGACGCCATCGAAAAATCGCCGCCGCAGTTCACTGCCTTCGCGGACGAGGTCGGTATCGTCCGGCGCAATCAGCACTACCGGAAACCGCCCGATGTGGTCGCTAAGGCGGTCGTAGGCTTTCTTGTCCGACATCATGACCTTACGCTGTCCGCGCGGCAGGCTACAGGTGATTTGGCTGCGCTCCTTGTCTTGATGAAAAACCCCGTCCAGCACAAAGAAATCGGCCTCATGGCGAATGCTGAGGGCGTCCTGGTTCTGAAAAGCACTCTTGGTGAGGGCCAAAAAATAGATTGCGTCCAGAAGGTTGGTTTTGCCGCTGCCATTCTCGCCTACCAGGCAATTGACGCGCTCCCCAAACGTAAAACTCCCCTCTTCGTAGCTTTTAAAATACGTAAGGTGAAGTTTTTCGAGCCACATGCCTTTCTTTGTTAAGGAGTTTATTGCTACTTTCGCAGTTCAAGCGGCCCAAAAACCGCCCGATTCGGGTTTTATCCCAACAATAACAAAGGTGTAAAGTTCCTAAGTGGATTCTGAGTGCCTAGATTTGCGCGGCGTCCGCTCATAATTCATATCTCCTATCTCATATCTAAAAAAGAATGGCCACCACCAAAGAAAAGAAAGCCCCCGCCAAGAAGGAAGCGCCCAAGAAAGAGGCCGCCCCGAAGTTGCAGCACTCCAAGGAGCGCTATATGTTCTGGTACGAGAATATGCTGCTACAGCGCCGCTTCGAGGAAAAAGCGGGGCAACTCTACGGCCAGCAAAAAATCCGGGGCTTCTGTCACCTATATATAGGGCAGGAGGCCTGCTCGTCGGGAACGGCCACGGCCCTCACGCCCGATGACAAGTACATCACCGCCTACCGCGACCACGGTATACCGCTGGCGCTGGGTACCCCTCCGAACGCCATCATGGCCGAACTATTTGGCAAAGAAACCGGCACGACCAAAGGCAAAGGCGGTTCGATGCACATATTTGACAAAGAGCGTAATTTCATGGGTGGCCACGGTATCGTGGGGGCGCAGATTCCGCTGGGTGCGGGCATCGCCTTTGCCGAAAAATACAACGAAACGGGCAATGTCTGCATCTGCTTTTTCGGCGACGGTGCCGTGCGGCAGGGTGCCTTCCACGAAGCCTTGAACATGGCGATGACCTGGAAGCTGCCCGTGATTTTCGTGGTCGAGAACAACGGCTACGCGATGGGTACCTCGGTGGGGCGCTCTTCCAACGTGACCGAACTCTACACGCTGGGCGAAGCCTACGACATCCCCTCCGAACCCGTGGACGGTATGAACGTGGAGGCGATTCACGAAGCCGTGAGCCGCGCCGCCGAACGAGCCCGCAAGGGCGAAGGGCCGACCTACCTCGAATTTCGCACCTACCGCTTCCGGGGCCACTCCATGTCGGATCCGCAGAAGTACCGCACCAAGGAGGAAGTGGAAGAATACAAGCTGCGAGACCCCATCGAAAACGTGAAGCAGGTCATCCTGAAAAACGAGTTTGCCACGGAAGAAGAGCTGGACGCTATCGACAAGCAAATCAAGGCCACCGTGGCCGAAGCCGTCAAATTCGCCGACGAGTCCGACTTCCCCGACGCCAAGGAAGCCTACACCGACGTGTACGCGCAGGAGGATTATCCGTTTATTATTGAGTGATTTTTGTTGAAGGGTTGAAGGGTTGAAAAGTTAAATTTTCTTGTACTTCGTAGATATACAGACGACAAAACTTTTTGAATGCTAACTAAGCGCCCTATAATTAAACCCTTAAACCCTTCAACATTTAAACAAATAAACCCTTACCTTTGCGTTCCAAAAATGAACCCAACCGCATGAGCAAGAAAAATACGGCAAATTCCGGGATTGATATTATCGAAAGCCCGGAGGCGCTGGCCAGTCAGATTAGCCGGGCCGAGACCTTTTTTATCAAATATAAAAAGGCGCTCATCGGCGTGGCCATTGCCATTGTGGCGGTCGTGCTGTTTTTTGCGGCTTATCGCTTTTACATTGACAGTCAGGAAAGTACGGCGCAGTCTGCTTTATCTACCGTCGTGTACGATATGGAAGCCGACTCGACACGCCGGGCTTTGAACGGCAGCGGCGGCAACGAAGGTTTGCTGGCCATCGCGGAAAACTACTCCGGTACCGACGCGGCCAACCTTGCCCACCTTTACGCGGGTATTGCTCTGATGAAAGAAGGCAAATTTGATGACGCCATCGAACAGTTGAAGTCGTTCAGCTCGTCGGATCTGCTGGTGCAGGGCCGCGCTTACGCTTTGACAGGCGATGCCTACATGGAAAAAAATCAGCCCGAGGAAGCGGTCAGCTACTACAAAAAAGCGGCGGATTATAAATCGAACGAGTTTTTTACGCCCGTTTATCTAATGAAACTGGGTATCGCGCAGGAAAAGGCCAAACAGCCCAAGGACGCCATCGCTTCCTACGGAAAGATCGTGGAAGACTACCCCTTGTCGGCCGAAGTGACCAACGCCAAGAAATACAAAGGACTCCTCGAAGGAGAAGTCGGCGAGTAATGGAAACCCATTGCCTTCCTGAAAGAGGATAAAGCCGATTGTGGTTTTATCCTTTTTTTTTAGGCACAAAGGGGCAAAGGCGGTTCGCCGCTGCGATCCAAAGGCACAAAGTGTGGGGCCGCTGCGGCGTACCGACCCCGCGACGGTAGAGACGTAACATGTTACGGCTGGCCGCGAAATAGCCTGCGTCTAACCACGAAACAGGCCAAGGTTTATCAATTAAAAGTCGAAAAACCAGAAATGTCAACCTCCCATAAGAACCTAAGCGAATTTGCTACCAACGATTTACCCGACATCAGCGCGAAGACCTTCGCCATCGTCGTAGCGGAGTGGAATCAGGAAATTACGGAGAAATTGTTTGAAGGCGCGTACTACACGCTTTTGCAATACGGCGCGATTCCCGAAAATATCATCCGCGCCAACGTGCCGGGCAGCTACGAACTGAGCTACGGTTCCCAGGTTTTTGCCCAAAAAGAAAATGTGGACGCCGTCATTGCCCTCGGCTGCGTAATTCAGGGTGAAACCAAGCATAACGACTACATCAACAATGCTGTAGCCCAGGGCCTGACGCAGGTGAGCCTGAAATACGACAAGCCCGTCATCTTCGGCGTCCTGACGCCCAACAACCAACAACAAGCCCTCGACCGCGCGGGCGGTATCCACGGCAACAAAGGCGACGAAGCGGCGATGACGGCGATAAAAATGCTCAAATTTTAAAGGAGGAAAGGAGGAGGGAGAAAAGGAGGAAGGAACAAAGTATAACGTGGAAGCCCAAGGGAAATAGCCCTGAACACGAACAGAATATAATTGATTTTTTGGGTGAGCCGCAAGAATTCAATTGCCGCAGGCTTGAGCCTGTGGTCGGAAGCAAAAGCACTGTCAACTGTCAACTGAATAAAATGCAGGTTTGGAAATTTGGGGGCACTTCCGTTGGGAAGCCCGAGCGGATGCACGCCATTCGCGATTTGATTACTTCGGATGATTCGCGTAAGATCGTGGTATTGTCGGCCTTGTCCGGCACGACCAACGCGCTGATTGCCATTGGTGAGTCGGCTAAGGCCAACCAGGACGATGAGGCCATTGAGAAAATCAAGGCTTTGCGCGATCATTACGACGTGTTCGTCAATGAACTCTACAGCACCGAGACCGGGCAGGCGATGGGGCAGGAAATTGTAAAAAACGAGTTTTCGTTCATTCGTTCTTTGGTCAACATTAAGCCCTTCACCGCCAAGCGTGAGAAGGAATTGGTCGCCGAGGGCGAATTGCTCAGCACCCAGATGTTCGAGGCCTACCTCGAAGAGCAGGGCGAGAACTCCATCCTGCTGCCCGCGCTGGAATTCATGCGGATCGACGCCGAAGGCGAACCCGAGCTGGCTTTAATCGAGGAGCGGCTGACGACCATTTTGGAACAACATCCCGACAAGCAGTTGGTTATCACGCAGGGCTTCATCTGTCGTAACCCGCGCGGCGAGGTGGACAACCTCAAGCGTGGCGGCTCCGACTACACGGCTTCGCTCATCGGTGGAGCGATTCGGGCGGAGGAAATCCAGATTTGGACCGACATTGACGGGATGCACAACAATGATCCGCGCATCGTCAAACGTACCTTCCCGATTCGGGAGTTAACCTTCGAGGAGGCGGCGGAGTTGGCGTATTTCGGGGCGAAGATACTGCATCCCAGCACGATTACGCCCGCCAAAATGCGCGGCGTTCCCGTGCGGTTGAAAAACACCATGCAGCCCGACGCCCCCGGCACGCTCATCGCCACCAGCAGCAGCGACCGCGAAATCAAGGCCATTGCCGCCAAGGACAACATCACGGCCATTTTCGTCCACTCGACGCGGTTGCTGAACACCTACGGCTTCCTGCGGCGGGTGTTCGAGATTTTTGAAAAATACAAAACCCCGGTGGATATGGTGACCACCTCGGAGGTATCGGTATCGGTCACTATCGACAACAACGAACACCTGGACGCCATCACCGCCGAGCTGCGGGAAATCGCCGACCTTGAGGAACACGACCGCGATCAGACGATCGTCTGCATCGTGGGTAATTTCAGCGCCGACAAGGAAGGAATCGCCATAAAGGTGCTGGAAGCGCTGAAAGACATTCCGCTGCGGATGATTTCTTACGGTGCTTCGGAACACAACCTGTCGATTCTGATTCATTCCAGCCTGAAAGATCGGGCATTGAATGCTTTGAACGAGCGGCTTTTTTATTATGAAGATGCTATGAAGGATATTTTTACGGCTCCTTAAAAATTAGGACACAAAGTTTTACAGAGTTCGGCACAGAGTTCCCCGAAGTAGAACACTCTGAGAAACTCTGTGACCCCAATAAAACCAAAGCCCAATGCTCCAAACCACCTTCATCCGCGAGAACAAAGAAGCGACCATCGCCGGATTGCAGAAAAGAAATTTCCCCGAGGCCGAAGACGCCGTGGAACTCATCATCAAACTCGACCGTCTGCGCCGTGAAACGCAGGGCGAACTCGATCGGGTACTTACCGAGTCCAACGCTAAAGCCAAAGAAATCGGCGGGCTGATGAAGCAGGGCAAAAAGGCGGAAGCCGAAGCGGCCAAAGTCGAGACCGCCACGCTGAAAGAGCGTTCCAAGGAACTGGATGAGCAGCTCAAAAGGGCCGAGGCCGAACTGCACGACGAGCTGGTTAAAACACCCAACCTGCCGCACGAGAGCGTCCCACCGGGCCGCACTGCCGACGACAACGTGACGGTGCTGGAATGGGGCGAGAAGCCCACGCTGCCGCCCGACGCGCTGCCGCACTGGGATTTGATCAAAAAGTTGGACATCGTCGATTTCGACTTGGGTAACAAAATCACGGGGGCGGGCTTTCCGGTGTACAAAGGACAAGGCGCCCGGCTGCAACGTGCCATGATTTCGTTTTTTCTGAACGAAGCCGCCGCTGCCGGGTATCTTGAAATTCAGGTTCCGCTGCTCGTCAATGCTGACTCGGGCTTCGGCACCGGGCAACTGCCCGACAAGGAAGGTCAGATGTACCACGTCACCAACGAAGACCTGTACCTGATTCCCACCGCCGAAGTGCCGATCACGAACCTGTACCGCGATGTCATTCTGCAGGAAAGCGAAATACCCGTCAAGAACGTCGGCCACACGCAATGCTTCCGCCGCGAGGCCGGGAGTTGGGGTGCCCACGTGCGGGGACTGAACCGCTTGCATCAATTTGATAAAGTTGAAATCGTGCAAATCCGTAAGCCAGAAGAATCCTACGCCGCGCTGGACGAAATGGTGGCGCACGTGCAAATGTTGTTGGAAAAACTGGAATTACCCTACCGCATTCTGCGCCTGTGCGGCGGCGACATGGGCTTTACCTCGGCGCTGACCTACGATTTCGAGGTGTGGTCCGCCGCGCAGGAGCGTTGGCTGGAATGCAGCTCAGTATCTAATTTTGAAACCTACCAGGCGAATCGCCTGAAACTTCGCTACAAAACCGAAGGCAAAACGCAGTTGTTGCACACGCTGAATGGCTCGGCTTTGGCCTTGCCTCGCATCTTGGCGGCTTTGCTCGAGAATAACCAACGGGTGGATGGGAGCATTCGGGTGCCGCAGGTGTTGGCGGGGTTTTGCGGGTTTGACGATATCAGATAGTAGGGTTTAGATCCGCGCCTTCCAAGCCACCTCTTCCGCCCCTAATTCCTGCGTCATCACGCGGCAAAGCATAAAGAGATAATCCGACAACCGATTGAGATAGCGAATCACGATCTCTTCGACGGGCTCATGTTCGTTCAGCAGAACCACGGTCCGTTCGGCGCGGCGGCACACGGTGCGGGCCACGTGGCCGAAAGAAACGGATTCGTGGCCACCCGGCAGCACGAAGGCGCGCAGCGTAGGTAGCTTAGCGTCCATCGCGTCCATTTCTTTTTCCAGCAGCGTGATATCGGCTTCGTGGAGGTCGGGAAGTTTCTTGCGGGTTTGGTCGTGTTCGCTGGCGAGGTGCGAACCGACGGTGAAAAGGCGGTCCTGAATCTCTTTCAGAAAATCGCGGCGTGACGTGTTTACGGGTTGATCACGCAGCAGACCGATGTAGGCATTGAGTTCGTCCACAGTCCCGTAAGCGTCGATCCGGATGTGAGCCTTGCTCAGGCGGGTGCCGCCGATGAGGGCCGTCGTGCCGCTGTCGCCCGTTTTGGTGTATATTTTCATGGTTTCTAAACTTAGTATCGCCAACTAGTCCTCAACTGAACGTCGCACAACACGATAAAAGAGTTAAACAAAAAGCATCAATTCAACGTGGGCTCACGCTGACAGTTCAACAACTACACGGATATGCCTTGGGCCACAATCGGCACTTGGCTGCCGGACTTCAAGGAAAGCATGACGCTCTGCGGCTGGTCGGTAGCGAAGCCGATGACGCTGATTTTGGGGTTGTTCTTTATTTTATCATAGTCTCCCTGACGGACGGTGAACAGGAGTTCGTAGTCCTCGCCGCCGTTGAGGGCCGCCGTAACGGGGCTGAGGTTGAGTTCGGTGGCGGCGAGGTAGGTCTGCTCGTCGATGGGCAGGTTTTCCTCGAACACCATCCCCCCCACGCCCGACGCCTTGCTCAGTTGCAGCAGGTCGGAAGCCAGTCCGTCCGAGAGGTCGATCATGGCGGTAGGTACTACGCCCGCCTCGGCCAGTTCGTAGATTACGTCCATGCGGGCTTCCGGTTTGAGCTGGCGCTGCACCACGTAATCGTGGCCTTCGAGTTGGGGCTGCATATCGGGATTGGCCAGAAATACCTGCTTCTCGCGTTCCAGAATCTGTAAACCCAGGTAGGCCGCGCCCAAATCGCCCGTAACGCACAGCAGGTCATTGGGCTGGGCGGTATTTCGGTAGGCGATTTTGTCCTTGGCCACTTTGCCAAACACACTCACCGAAATCAGCAATCCCGAGCGTGACGACGACAGGTCGCCGCCCACCAAATCGACCCGAAAATCGGTACAAGCCGCCCGAATGCCAGCGTAAAGTTCTTCTACGGCCTCCACCGAAAAGCGATTGCTCACGGCCAGGCTCACCGTCACCTGCCCCGGCAGTCCATTCATGGCGGCAATATCGGAAACATTGACCGCGATGGCTTTATAGCCCAGGTGTTTGAGTGGAAAGAAACTTAGGTCGAAATGAACGCCTTCCAGCAGTAAGTCGGCACTGAGCAAACCGTATTCTTCGCCTAAATCAATCACGGCGGCATCGTCCCCAATACCTTTAACGGTATCGGGTAGGGTAGGGGCAAAGGATTCGCTCAGGCGATTGATCAAACCAAATTCTCCAAGAGAGGCTATTTCAGTGCGGATTTCGGACATTATTGAAAGGGGGTTGAACGGTCAATGGTTAAATGGTTAAACGGGGCGCCCCGTGGCGGTAGAGCGGCAAACCGTGGCGAGCAAAGTTAGTCAAAACACGAAGAAGCCGATTCGCCAGCGAATCGGCTTCTTCGAACATAAGTAGCGACGAACTTGTTGGTCTCAAATTCTCAAAAGAACCCTTTGCCTTTTACCTATTAACCGTTTGACCTAATTCACGGATTCGACAGCGTGTATTGATTAATCGTGCCGCCCGTTTTGACGCTGGAGGTGGTGCGGGTCAGGATCATACTTCCGTCGCTAAACTCGGTTATGCCGAACTCGATGGTGCCGTTGGTGCCGGTGGGCTGGGGATTCAGGTTTTTTAAGATCAGCTTGTTGTCGCCGTTGAGTTCCCACTGACCCGTGAAAGTGTTGCCGTCGAACTCGGTGTAAGTGACCGTACCGTCCTGATTGAGATTCAGCTTGTAATTGGCGTAGCCGGGCTTGGCGTTACTGCCTCCGCCCTTGGTGTACACCACAGTGCTGCCTTCCTTAATGGTATTGGCCGACCAAACCTTAGCGATGCGCTCGGTCATGGGCGGCACCTTTTTCTCGCAGCCAACGGTCAGCAAGCCGATAGCCAGAAACAGACTCCACGCGATGGGTTGAATTTTTTTCATGATAGTTCGATTACCAGATTATTTTTTCAAAAGAACGAAATTTCCGTTTAGGTTTATATCTATTGAGTGAGATTCTCCAAAAACCCGGCCACAATTTCTAAATTTACCCGCATTATATCAAGAAAAAACTGCGGCAGCCCCATGAAAGAATACACCCGCGCCCAACTAGCCCTGCGCAATGGCCAGGATCGCGACGAAATCTGGTGCGCCTACCGGGGCAAGATTTACGACGTGTCGGCCTCGCGGCTGTGGCGTGACGGCAAGCATTACGAACATTGGGCTGGCCAGGACCTCACCGACGAACTGCCCGACGCCCCCCATACCGAAAAAGTTTTCAGTAAATTCACCATCATCGGCACCATCAAATGATTCTCCTCGCCGACAGCGGCTCCACCAAAACCGACTGGCTCCTCCTCGACGACAAAGGCCAACAAGCGACGCGCTTTGCGTCGGTCGGCTTCAATCCTTTTTACCAAAGCCAGGAAGTCATCGCGGAAGGCTTGCGCACCGAAGTCGTCCCAAACGTGAGCGGCCCGGTGCGGGAGGTTCACTTTTACGGCGCGGGCTGCGCCGACGAGGCTACCAGCCGTCCGGCCCGTGATGCGCTGGCTGCCGCGTTTCCCGACGCTGCAATCGCCGTCCACAGCGATCTGCTTGCCGCCGCGCGCGGGCTGTGCGGGCGCGAAGCGGGCATCGCCTGCATCCTCGGGACGGGTTCCAACAACTGCCTGTACGACGGAGATAATATAATCAACAACATCGGCTCACTAGGTTTTTGGCTGGGCGACGAGGGCAGTGGCGGCTACCTCGGCAAGCGGCTGGTGGTGCATTACCTGCACGTTGAACTGCCTGCGGAACTGCGCGAAGAGTTCCGCGCCGCTTTCCCCGATGTCGCGCGGCTGTCGGTGCTGGATCGAGCCTATAAGCAGCCCTTTCCCAATCGCTACTTCGCTACTTTCGCACCTTTTTTGACTCAGCATCTAGCTCATCCTTTCATTAAAGCACTTGTGCAAGATGCTTTCCGCGTATTTCTCGACACCTACGTGGTTCAGCATCCCGGGTCCGGTTCGCTGCCCGTGCATTTCACGGGTTCCGTCGCGCATTATTTTGAAGCGGTTTTGAAGGAAGTGCTGGTCGAGAAAGGCTTGAAACTGGGGTCGGTTCAGAAAAGCCCGATGCCGGGGCTGGTCAGGTACCACACAGCAGGACAGGCGTCAGGTCAATTCTGATAAAAGGCACTCGGAGCGGACAGGTGATTGTTTATTTGGGTATTTTTGCAATCAAAAGCCAAAATCGCTATTCTTTGGGCGTTTTGCGTTATGGGAAGTTTTTAGGTTTGCTGCAACTTTGCAAATACAAAACACGCGCTCCTCTTTGCCCGTCTTTAAAAATTGATTCCCGAAAGGAATGCTGCCTGAGAATAGCCAAATCGAATATAAAAGTCTGCGCAAGGTGGACGGCCCCAAGGCTGACTTAACCGACTTGGCAGAAACCTGTGTTTGCCTGGCAAATGCGCAGGGAGGGACGGTTGTCATCGGTGTTGAAGATAAAGAAAAGGAGCCGCCCGTTGGCCAGGTGATCGCGCAGGAACTGGTCAACTCGACAATCACCCGCCTTCAGGCCCTCACCTCAGGCGTTGGTTTAGCTAATCCGAAGATACTAAGCCATAAAAACGGAAGTCAGTATTTCCAGTTTCGGGTTTTACCTACCAGTCAGACGATTGCTGTCACCTCAAAAGGTAAAGTGTTTGTCAGGGTGGCCGATAAATGTCTGCCTGTCGGGGGAAACGACCTGACCAGACTGGCTGCCGAGAAAAATGCCTTCCAATGGGAGGTGGCGGTGCGGCCAGTAACCCTCGAAAAGATTCCGCCGGAGAACATCGCCTCCTTCGTAAACGATATTCGCAAATCCGACCGCGTCAACGACTTCATCAAGGAGAAAACGCCGGTCGAGATTCTGGAACACTACCATTTTATTGAAGAAAGCAATCTGACCAATCTTGGAATCCTATGGCTGGGAACGCCCACACAGAGGCGAAAACTAGCCTATCCTATCACGGTCGAATACATCGTATATGATGACTTGGACAACAAGGTTCGAAAGGAACACTGGCATGACGCTGGTTTGAATCCCAAAGATCTGATCCTGGAAATAGAGAAGCAGGCAGTTGAATTGAAATACTCCTACGAACTACCGGATGGACTGTTCCGTAAGAAGATTCCTTTTTATGATTCGGTTGTGATTCGAGAGTTGTTGGTCAATGCTATTGCACACAAGTCGTACGTGATTTCCAACGACATTACGATTCGGGTTTATCCCGATAATATGGTTATCATTAGCCCAGGAGCATTGCCGATGGGCGTGACTACGGGCAATATCCTCCATAAGAAACAGCGCCGTAATCCTTATCTCGTAAACGTACTGCATGACTTGGGGCTGATGGAGGGCGAAGGTTCGGGCTACGACCTCATTTATGAAATACTGGGTCGGGATTCGAAGAAATACCCTATCATCACGAGTGATTTCGATTCTACGTCGGTGCAGCTTCTGCCCCAAATAGAGAACCAGGAAGCTTTGCTCATCATGGACTTCGTTTTGAAGTACTATACGTTGCGTCAGCGCGAAATTCTTACGCTTGGCGTTGTGGCCCGACATCAGAAAATTTTGGCCACTCGGCTGTCCAAAATTCTTCAACTACCAGATGATGAAAGACTTAGATCTTACACCTCCACCCTATTGGAGGAAAAGATCATTCAAAATCGCGGAACTAGAAAGGCAACCGAGTTTCTGATCAATCCTGCCATCATCAGCGGAGCCGAGATCAATCAGAAGCCTACGCTGAAAACGGTTGAACCACATGTGCTGGAAGCGTTGATTATTGAAGATCTACGCGTATATCCTGGTTCTAAAATTAGTGAGATACACACACGCATGAGTGAAGTGATGATCGAGGATATCACCAAAACTGTTTACCGTATGGTAGAAGATGGGAGACTACAAGCAAAAGGTGGAAGGAGGAACAGAACCTACCAAGTGGCATAAAAAAGATAAATAAAAGATAAAACTCTAAGTAGAACAGCCGATAACAGCCGATAACAGCCG